>JALRGJ010000004.1:0-18337 GCA_023253435.1 Ilumatobacteraceae bacterium
TCAATTCGCCTGAGGACTTACGCGCCCTCCCAGCGAACGATCTCGATGCTCTTGCAAGCGAGATTCGAGAATTCATTGTAAAAGCAGTGTCTGAATCTGGCGGCCACCTGGGCTCCAATCTCGGGGCGGTAGAACTCTCCATTGCTCTTCACCGAGTATTCGAGAGCCCAACAGACATGGTGTTGTGGGATACAGGTCATCAGGCCTATGTGCACAAGATTCTCACCGGAAGAAAATCTGGATTCTCGAAGCTACGGCAATCTGGTGGATTATCTGGCTATCCCAGCCGAGAAGAGAGTCGTCATGATTTTATTGAGAACAGTCATGCATCAACTGTGCTCTCGTATGCCCACGGTTTAGCGATAGCGCGTGACGCCAAAGTAAATGAACACCGACACATAGTTGCTGTGATTGGTGATGGCTCGATGACTGGCGGAATGGCCTACGAGGCACTCAACAACTTGGGCCACTCAAATAGTCGCGTCATTATCGTGCTCAATGACAACGGCAGAAGTTACGCCCCAACAATTTCTAACCTGACCTCCGGCGCAGATGCTTCATCCAATGATGCAACAGGAGAAATTCCAAAGTTGCCAGACAGAGTCACAGGAAAACTTTCACGTGCACTCACCAATATTCGTCTAAACCCGGTGTACGTACGACGCCAACGTAAATTTGAAAACTTCCTCCGTGAACTTCCTGTTGTTGGTAAGCAAGCTGAACAAGGCATGGAGGCCTTCAAAGCAGCCATTCGCGAATTTCTCCAACCACCAGCGTTTTTTGAAGCACTGGGAGTTCACTACATCGGCCCAGTAGATGGACACAACATTGAAGAACTTGAACACGCATTTCAGTCCTCTATTTCTCGAGAAGATGAAGGCCCCATTGTTGTGCATGTACTCACACAAAAGGGTCGTGGGTACTCACCTGCTGAAGATGACGACGAAAAACATTTGCATGACACTCCTGTCTTCAACCCTGCATCTGGTCCCGCAAAATCTGTTGTTGCCGGGTACACCGGAGCATTTAGTGAAGCTCTCATTAAAGAGGCAGAGGCAGACAAACGCATCGTTGCAATTACTGCGGCAATGCCTGGCCCCACTGGTCTTTTAGAGTTCCAAGAGAAATTTCCCGATCGTTTCTTTGATGTGGGAATCGCAGAGCAGCACGCTGTCACTGCAGCAGCAGGAATGGCAATGGGAGGACTGCGCCCAATTGTGGCTCTCTACTCCACATTTCTTTCTCGCGCATGGGATCAAGTGGTGTACGACGTTGCACTGCACAGACTCCCCGTCATTTTCTGTTTAGACAGAGCAGGCATCACGGGCGACGATGGTCCAAGCCATCACGGAATTTATGACATGGAGTTATTGTCCAAAGTTCCGGGTATGCGTGTTCTTGCCCCTTCATCAATTGAAGATCTACAACAGATGCTTCACGATGCAATGACATTGGCAAACGAAGGCCCCGTAGTCATTCGCTATCCAAAAGGTGTTGCCCGTTCCGTGAGCCCAAGCCTCGTAGGTAGCGGACTCAATGCTCTAAAGATGTCGTCTGGCACTGACCTTGCAATTTTGGCAGTAGGCAAGATGGTGGGAGCGGCGGAATCTGCTGCCCAGACCTTGTGCAACTCTGGCATTTCAACCACCTTGTACGACGTCAGATCCTGTTCTCCCCTCGACCCTTCTATGGTGCACGACGCATCACAACATCGCGCCGTTATCACTATTGAAGATGGATTACGGGACGGTGGAATCGGCTCCTTGATCGCAGATCACATTCACGCGCTCAACCCCACACTGCGCGTGGAAACCATGGGAGTACCTACAAAGTTCATCCCACATAACAAGCCCGACGAGATTCTGAAATCCTTCGGTCTCAACGCTGACGGAATTGTTACTGCGGCGCAAGCTCTCTTCGCCTAGCGTTCTCTTTATGAGTGACCTGGGAGTAGAACTTGATTTCGCCCTAAGCCTGGCGAATGCAGCCGATGTTGCATCACTCTCCCCTTTTTTGGCTCGTAACTTCAGCGTAGATATCAAAGCTAATAAGACTGAAGTGACTGAAGTTGATAGAGCAACTGAAACTGTCGTGATGGACCTTGTTCGCTCACAACGACCCCATCATGCGTGGTACGGAGAAGAACATGGTGCGGGTGGATCAGAGCTAGCAGAGTTCACCTGGGTCATCGACCCAATAGACGGAACTTCAAACTTTGTTCGTGGCGTACCTGTATGGGCCACGTTGATTGCACTCGTACATAAAGAAGTGGGGCCAGTCCTTGGTGTTGTCTCTGCTCCAGCAATGAATACGCGTTGGTGGGGTGTGCTTGATGGTGGCGCCTATTGCAACGGACATCCCATTCACGTGAGCAACATCACCTCACTGAGCGATGCACACCTCAGTATTACGGCTAACGATGAATGGAATCGTGTGGGGAGAAGTGAAGCAATCAATACGCTCAGTTCATCCGTGAAACGTGTTCGTGGCTTTGGAGATTTCTGGCAGCACATGCTGGTGGCTCAAGGATCACTTGATGTTGCAGTTGACGCAATCGGACTTGAGCCATACGACATCGCAGCCTTGATGCCCATTGTTCAAGCTGCTGGTGGCACGTTGACAAATAGATTTGGCGAAGCGAACTGGGAGAGCGACTGCGCTATCAGTTCAAATGGTTCATTGCATCAAGCAGTGATGAACATCTTGCATCCCTAATCGCCACTTCACTGTTTTTCGTGTCGTGCAGGTCTACTAATCTGAAATCTAATGAGTGACAACAAAAAGACAGTGATTCGCAATGCATTTCTTGTAGATGGCTCTGGTGATACTGCAAAAGATGCCGATGTCACATTTCAAGACGGCGTCATCACCGACATTGATGCACCAGGGAGAGCCTCCACTGCACATGCACACCGTGTCATTGATGCAGACGGCCTCATGCTCACTCCGGGTTGGGTAGATATTCATACTCACTACGACGCCCAAGCAACATGGGATCCCTGGCTCACACCGAGCAGTTGGCATGGAGCAACCACCGTCATCATGGGTAACTGCGGTGTTGGTTTTGCTCCAGCACAAGAAGATCGTCACGAGTGGCTCATAGAACTCATGGAAGGAGTGGAAGATATTCCTGGTTCTGCCATGACAGAAGGTCTCACGTGGGGGTGGAGATCGTTTCCGGAGTATCTGGATTCACTTGCGTCACAACCGCGCGTTATTGACATAGGAACTCAAATTGCCCATGGTGCATTACGAGCATTTGTGATGGGTGATCGTGGTGCAGCAAATGAAACAGCTACTTCGGAAGATATTTCGCTCATGGCCCAGCATGTGGATGAAGCAATGGCTGCAGGAGCTTTTGGTTTTTCTACGAGCCGTACCCCGATTCATAAAAGCAAGAGCGGTGAACTAGTCCCAGGTACTCACGCAGAAGAAAACGAACTTTTCGGTATTGCACAAGCCATGAACAAACACGGCCGCGGAGTGTTCCAATTTGCTCCTGAACACGTTCGTCTTCCTACAGATGAATGGCCATGGATGCGAGAGATGGCTAAACGCAATCCAGATATCACTGTCAGTGTCAATCTGAATCAAGCTGACGAAGCTCCCGATATTTGGAAACAAGTTCTTTCGCAACTAGACAAAGCGCATGCCGATGGTTTGAACATCATTGCTCAAGTTGCCGGCAGATCAATTGGTGTTCTGATGTGTCTTGAGGGATCATTTCATCCATTGGCATTCCACCCTGCATGGCAAGAGATTGCTCATCTTCCTCACAACGAAAGAGTAAAGGCTTTGCGCGATGCAACTCTTCGTCACAAATTTGTGAATGAAGTGCCCCGTGATGGAGGATTCTTTGAAAACGTGGTGCTCTCACGGTTATGGAAAATGTTCCCCGTCACTGATGCAAATATCAACTATGAGCCAGACCCGAAGAAAGACTCAGTAGATGCATTGGCTGTACAACAGCGAACAACTCCTATGGATCTGGTGTATGACCAACTGCTCAGCAATAACGGACGCGGAATGATCTATATGCCGTTTTTTAACTATGCATATGGTGATCTCTCCATGACGCACGCGCTCATGCAACACGAACACACACGTAATGGCTTGTCTGATGCCGGTGCACACTGTGGAGCAATTTGTGATGGTGGAATGCCCACGTTCTTGCTTACCCACTGGGTGCGAGACAGGCAAAGAGGTCCACGACTGCAACTTGAAAAAATGGTGCAGCGACAAACACGAAAGACCGCTGAAACATACGGATTGACAGATAGAGGCCTCATTGCCCCAGGCATGCGGGCCGATCTCAATCTGATTGATTTCGAACACCTCACTTTTGATATGCCCACCATGGCGTACGACTTCCCTGCCAATGGTCGTCGCTTAGTGCAACATGCACAGGGCTATGTAGGGACATTTGTAAAAGGTGTGCAAACAGTTGCCCACGATGAGTTCACCGGAGAGCTACCCGGAGTTCTTCTCCGCGCCAAGTAGTCTGTGGAGATGGCAAACCCCAAGCACACCATTCATGTCGGGATCGCAGTTGTTGGCGTTTTAGTGGGTGGACTGTTGTCCATTTTCACTGGTGACCCAGCCGTTGCTCTCATGCTCTCTGGTGGTGTGATGAGTGGCATCGGCTACTGGATTGGTGCTGCTGCTCAGCGTAAGCATGGCTAAAACTTCTCCTGCCACTCGCGCCAATAGGTCATTAGTTGCCCTTCTCGTTGTGGCTCTTCTCACTGGTGGCGCTGCAGCTGTATTCGGAAACACCGATACGTCTTCACCCATAGAGCCAGTTCCTTCAACAGCTCCCGTCCTTCCCTCAGACATCGTGGGGCTTAGACCTGCTGAAACCTCATACACATGGTTTGATCACGGTATGTCTATTGAGCAATACGACTACCCCATGAAAGAACTCACTTGTCAGAATTTAGAAAAGGAAATTACTCCCGACATTTGTGGTGTGGCCACCACATCACACGGATCTTTCATGTTGGCTGGCACCGAGGGGTACTGGGACAAATCGGAGACCGACGACGATGGCATGGTCAATATTCCGTTTGATATGACTGCATTTGTCTTTAGAACAGACATGGGCATAACGAGGGCAGCTGGAATTCTTGATGGCTATTTTGAGAAGCCATACACCAGCAACGAGGCAAAGATCGATCTGTATAAAGCGACAATCAATAAAGAAGAAGTTCTCGTACTCATCAAACATCTAGTTGATGAAAAAAAGAACTCCGTTGATTTTGCAGAGTCACTTCATGTGATTGCTGCATCTCCTACAGGTGTGCCAACAGTTGTTGCCACATACGAAGGTGTCGATATGCAGGTGGCCTCCACCGGGGAAAGCATTGTCTTCTCTTCACGTAGATACAAAGCAACTCTTGGAGCACCAGAAGCTCAGTGGTTCTCGCGTGTGGTTCTCTCCCCTTCACAACGAGACCCGTATTCATGGAATGAATCTGTCACTGCACGGGATACAAAAGTTGTCATGGGCACAGGCCTCACGCTGTTAGCCAGCCACAAGTTTGCTGCTACCAAATCGGCAAAGCCTTCACAGGCGTAGTTGTCGTAGTCTCTCGTCATGGCTCAACTGGTTGCCCGAGCGCTCTCACTAGAGATTGATCGCCCCTTGATTATGGCGGTCATCAATGCAACACCGGATTCTTTTAGTGATGCGGGTAAGTACGCAACGGTGGAAGCTCGGATGGAGCGAACACAGGAAGTCATTGAGCAAGGTGCCGACATTCTCGATATCGGAGGGCAATCTGCAATCACCGGTGTTCCAGAAATCTCAGAAGAAGAAGAGATTGAACGAATTACTCCCGTCATTGAGTGGGTGGCAACGCATACAGATGCCATTATGAGCATTGACACCTACAGGCCAAAAGTTGCGGCTGCCGCGTTGGATGCTGGCGCGCACATCATTAATGACATCAGTGGCCTGATGCATCAAGAACTTGCAGAAGTAGTTGCCTCTCGAAATGCCGGCTACATCCTCATGCATAATCGTGGCAAGCCAAAAGTTCGGCTCACCGACGCCAATTTGTATGACGATGTGGTGGCTGATGTTCTTGAGTTCATGGACAACAGGCTGAATACTCTTTCTCAAGCCGGCGTATCTCGTGCGCAAATCATTGTTGATCCGGGTCCAGACTTTGCAAAGACTCCAGCTCAAACAGTGGAAGTATTGCGCGGGATAAAGGAATTGCTTGAATATCGCCGCCCAGTACTTTTTCCTGTTTCACGTAAAGACTTCATAGGAGCCATCACAGGAAGATCTCCGCGAGAACGTCTAGCAGGAACTCTGGCAGCAATTGCACACACACTGACGCTGACGCGAGCAGGTATTTATCGTGTTCACGACATCGCAGATGTGCGAAATTTTTTAGATGTGTGGGATGTGTTGCAAGGTCACCAGGAGCTCTCCTCAGATGCCTTACTGGATAGGTCACTGTGGCGCTCCACGTGAGAGAAGCGACATTCTTGCGCCACCAGAGTGCCCCAGTGCCACGGTGCACAAGACCGACAATCGGCCAGACTTCACTGCACTTTTGAGAACGCCCTCATTAAAGCGTTCTGCGCGAACGATTCTTGTGACATGACGAATGCAGTCGTGTGCAGACAACATCCACAACTCATGGATCTCCGGCGAAGGGGCTTTCCATGCATTCCAATTAAATGGCTGCACCAGACCAACTCTGCCGAGCAATGAACTCAGTTGACCAGCATCTAACTCGGACCAATATGACTCTGTAGCTAATTGCGCTATTGCTTGGAACAGGATGTTCCACTGATGAGTCATGTCCGATTGTGTCAATGCCTACCTCTTTCTTTTGGGAGGCGGAACTATACACATTGGGTCTGCGGGAGTTTCTGAAACCCCTGCCATAAAAGGAAAAGAAGAAATTCAGTTCTCTCTGTTTGTCACCATTTCATGAGTGACAATGCCAAAGTCAGGGAGAGTTGTTACACGCAATGAAGCACCGGCAAGGACTTGATCGCGAACGTCATCGAGAGCCTCAACGGGTTTCCATCTGTTGTTAATGAAGCCCATATCTGCTTCCACAACGCCCTCTACACCCACTTCACGAAAGACATCAATCAACATTGCAATCTCAATGCCATATCCAGTGACAAATTCAATTTTTTGAGCGAGTGAACCTCTGATGGCAACCTGACCACTCAGTGGTTGTTTCAAACCGGCAAATGGGAGCGCAGCTCTTCGCAACAGTGGTCTGCCCACAAGTTCAGATACTCGACCAGCTGGAATGTCACGAGGAACTCCATTTTCATCAACACGAACAAACCCACCCTTAATGAAATGAATTCCCGGTGTTCCTATTGGCTGCACAAGCGACCGAATGTGTTCAACGGAAATATTCCCAAGATCGGCATCTAAAATCACATACCAATCTGCGTTAATGGTTCTGGTTCCTCTATACAGGGAGTCACCTTTTCCAAGTACTGGACCAAGGTGGGTCAGGACTGAGGGAATGTGCTGTACCTCAACTCCAAAAGATCCAGCTATTTCTGCTGTGCGATCTGTGGAGCCACCGTCTAACACATGAACGGAGTGCACAAGCTCTTGTTGGAGCGCTTCACGTGCTACTTGTGCAGTGAGTGCAATTCCTGCTTCTTCATTAAATGCAGGAATAAGAAGAGCGATATGAGTCACGACTCGAGGGCTGCAATGTTGAGGTGAGTTAACGAGCCACGCGGATAGACCCCGTATGCAGGCAACCTATGGCGCCATTCAGATGGGCAATGTTCTGGCGCAATCTCGCTGAGCGGCTCAAGAACAAATCTGCGTTCTGCATATCGTGGATGTGGAATTGTGAGCTCTTCACTTTCAATCCGCGTGTCGTCATAAAAAATAATGTCGAGATCTAAAGTTCTGGGACCCCAGCGCACTACTCGCACCCTATTTGCCTCTGCCTCAACTTGATTCAGATGACGAAGAAGAGCGTAAGGGTCGAGATCTGTTGCAATCATGGCCACCATATTGAGATAGGGACCTTGATTATCCGGGCCGCCGACAGGATCAGTTTCAAAC
Source organism: Ilumatobacteraceae bacterium (assembly GCA_023253435.1). Taxonomy (GTDB): domain Bacteria; phylum Actinomycetota; class Acidimicrobiia; order Acidimicrobiales; family Ilumatobacteraceae; genus UBA2093. Next base: position 8,069 of record JALRGJ010000004.1, read on the forward strand.
ACTTGGGACTGAGCCACCACATGTCCGATGTGGTTCATGCCATAACGGAGGTACTCCACCCTGTCACCCAGATTTGAACCGAGTGCCACAATTGCTCGATGTTGAGGGAGTTCTGTGGCCATCCCTCTTGTCTATCTGACAATTGGCGCACATGGCTACGGTGTGGAGATGGTTGAACGCATCCCCTACGACGAATTTGGCATGTTTCATGAGAATGCATCTGAATACGGCATCCCATTCTCCCCTCCCACAGTGGTGCGAGTGTCGGTAGATGTTGGAGATGGTCGTTGTTTATCGGGATTGAAATGGGGCACCGATTCTCCACAGATTGTTTTTCTTCATGGAGGCGCCCAAAACGCCCACACATGGGACACCGTTGCTCTCGCTCTCAACATTCCATTGCTGTGTATTGATCTCCCCGGACATGGACACTCTGACTCAGCAGCACCATTTGATTCTTCTGCACTACCACTTCAACAAAATGCAGCAGATATCGCTCGGGTGATTCAACAATTAGCGCCCAATGCGAAAGCTGTGGTGGGGATGTCACTAGGTGGCATGACAACGATTGCTTTGGCGCGAGATCATTCTGAATTGGTTCAAAAAATGGTGTTGGTGGATATCACTCCAGGCGTGAATCAGGAAAAGACAAAACAGATCACAGACTTTGTTAACGGACCTGCCACTTTCCCATCTTTTGAGGAACTTTTAGAGCGAACCATTCAGTTCAACCCCACACGCACTGTTGAAAGTCTACGCAGGGGCATTTTGCATAACGCATTGCAACTTGAAGATGGTTCTTGGGTGTGGAGATACCGCAGACCTGGAGCTGATCCACTTCCTGGCCACAACACAGATACTCCCGCACCACGTCCCACTACTGAAGGAATGTGGGACGCTATAGAGAACTTTAAAAAGCCATTGTTATTTGTGCGTGGCATGCGTTCACAAAGTGTTGTCTCAGACGATGATGAAGCGGAATTGAGAAAACGTGCACCTCAAGCACAAGTCATCCATGCGCAAGAAGCTGGCCACAGTGTCCAAGGTGACATGCCCGTAGAATTAGCAGCCTGGATTAAGAATTTTGTTATCTCGTAAGCATGCACCAGACGATGAGTTAGTCCTGAGCTAAAAACGCAAGTACTTCCGTTGTAATCGCTCTGTCAAATGCAACAACCAGATGCCTGTTGGCATACACGGATCGATAATTCCACTCCATTGACTTTGCCAGCCCGGCAGAAATTTTTGGTGGAACAACTACATCACCTCGTGCGTGGACAACTAAAACGTTCGCACCTTTAGCTTTTTCATTGACTTCTGCATTACCTAAAGGGTGAGAAGCTTCAGGGAGCGAAGCACACAAACCATAAATCTGGTCATAGTTGCCAATGTAAAACTGCCGAGTTTTTGTTTCTGCCCATGTCTTGTATCTGCTGGCGATTACTGCCGCTTGATCATGAGACACGTTCGCACAATGCCCAGATGCCTCCGCTGAACTGATTGGGGAACCAGCCAGAGACAACATGAGAACACCGTCTCCGTTGTTTGCCGCCAACAACGCGGCAAAAAAGTCCTGAGGATTCCCATCTGCCAATGCATTTTCTGCAGCACGAGCAAGGGTGCTGTAATCCACACCTGAGGGCAGACGTTCAAGCCTCAGATTTGTTTTGAACTGATTCACCATTGCGGCAACATTGAGATTCATGCTGCATGACAGGTGAGATGCACACCACTTCATAGCAGTAATTGCTCCGGCTGTTGCAACAGTGACAGCAGCGCGTGCTTGTGGTCCAACTGTTTCGAGAGGATTCCACGGAGAATCAAATACTGCAGTATTTACGTAGCCAGGTTCTGTTAGTTGGTATTGAGCTGCTGCTGTTGCACCAGTACCCCATGCAAGCAAAGAGATTTTCTTTACAGACAATGACCTGCGTACGGAGTCAATGTCTTGAGCAACATCATGAGTAGAAACAACATGTTTATATTCTTCGGGCATTAATGACTGTGCACTGCCTCGAGGAGCGATAGCAACAAGATTGAATTTTCTAATTGCCGAGCCAAACAATAAAGGAGCTGTTTCTACAAGTTCCCGTGCGTTGTACCCTCGAGAGTTGTCTGGAATCAGTACCAATGTGGCTGGAGATTTTCCACTTGTGGCATCCCGCTTAAACACTTGGAGTTTCACTACAGGACCATCAGTAATTCCGTGATTCACAGGAACAGTGACGCTTCCGCACTGGCTCTCTCCACATTGCACCCACTCAATCTGAGACACAGTGGCTTGGGGTTTAGCAACATTGCTTGGGGTGTTTGAACATGCTCCGAGAGTGCCCATTGCCATCAACGCACTGAAGGCAAGAGCTCGAAAACGCACGTTGAATAGCCTAGGGCACTTGATTAGCGGGCAAAGATAGCCACAAGGATGGGCGTGACCACCAAACCGGGAAGTAGTGAACCCAATTTGATCCGTTTGATTTCCAGCAGATTCAGACCAATGGCCAACACAGTAAACCCCCCGGCAGAAAAGAGTTCTGTTCTCATTCGGTCGTTGAGTAAAGAGTCAATTCCGGTTCCACCCAACGTGAGCAGTCCCTGCACAACAAATACTGACAGTGCTGAAAACGCCGCACCTATTCCGTAAACAGAAGTGAAGATAATCGACATGAATCCGTCTAAAGAGCCCTTAATGATGTACAACTGTGGTGTCTTGCCACTGGCATCTTCAATTGCCCCAAGGATGGTAAGTGGCCCAATACAAAACAAAAGTGTTGCTGTTACAAATCCTTGAACAAAAGAGTTCTCATCACTGTCATTCTTTACAAATTTTGCCTTTAGCCAATGGCCAATGCTTTCTAATCGCTCTTCAATCTTGAGGAGCTCACCAATGATTGCACCAAACACCATTCCTAAAAGTGGAAACACCAGATTATGAGTCTCAATGGCATCACTGATTCCCATAATCACAGTCGCTAATCCAATGACTTGAGTAACAATTGTGCGCACTTCTTGTTTGATTTTGTGTCCGATGAAATAACCAACCGCTCCACCAGCCAGAACTGTTGCAGTATTGATCACTGTTCCTAAACCCCGAAACATCGCTACACCCATTCCTTGCGCATGGAGCGCAATGTTGATGTTCTGATGTCATTCCAGGTTCCCCCAACAATGTTGCGTACCGTGCCCAATGACGGGACTTTTTCCGTGGAGTTAACCGAGGAACGCCAGACATCAAATTGGTGACTTGCACCGCGATACATAGGTTCTCGCAAAAACCGAGCAACAAATTTCAAAAGATCCTCGTGAGTCCAGGTGCGTTCATAGTTTTGTCGCAGTGGCTCTCCACTACTCACTCCAACGGAGTTGCACGCAACCGTCCATGAACCAAAGAGTTGAACGATGCGGGCAACACTGGGCCCCTTCACTCTTCCCTCTCGTAACAAGGTGGTATAGGCCTGATGACTCAATGGTTGAGTCATCAAACTGGCCGCAAGTAATGCAGCCCTTGCTTTATCGCGAGTTGCTGCAGTGATTTCAGATTCTCTTCGTTGGGCAGGCTCTTCCACCTCATCGTTTTCCAAAATCAACCAATTCACCGGCCGTGCCGCATGTGTAACAACATCTATTGGTTCAACAAGCGCATCGGAAATTTCTGAATATGTGGCGCCTGGATGTGACTCAAGAAAATGGCTGATGCGCTCGGTGAGAGCGGATCGAATTTCGGCTTTCGTGGGCCGAGTGCGTGTACGCGTCCTCACTGGAGGTGTGCCATCGCCAAGAGATTTCTGGGCGTTGGCAGGATTGCCGAACCTAACAAGAAACTCACCCAGAGTTCTCAGGTGGTCCCGTGAGACAGTGGAGTCATGGGCCACCAGCCCTAATTGACGCACCACCCACGCAGTTGCCTCGGGGAGGCTGCTTACTGGGACCCGCTCAGACACCCGCCCTACGGTATCTGGCAATCAGATTCCTGATAATTATGACCGAATTTGTCGGGAATTGGCTAGATTCCTTTTCTATGCAATTTCCCGTCAATCTCAACCTCGTGGGAAGACCCGTTCTTGTCGTAGGTGGTGGCCGCATTGCGCTTCGCAAGACACAACAGTTACTTGCCGCAGGTGGCAACATCACCGTCATTGCTCCAGAGATCATCTCTGAATTTCATGACCTTCCTGTCACTCTCATTGAACGAACATATATAGAAGGTGATGCCTCCTCTTTCCGATTAGTGATCACGGCTACCGGAAACAATGAAGTGGACCAGTGCATCTTTGACGAATGTGAGCGCTTGGGCATTTGGGTGAACTCGGCCGACGACCCGGAGCGTTGCTCGTTTACCTTGCCTGCAACATTGAGACGAGGCTCACTGATGGTGACCGTCTCTACTGGTGGCGCGAGCCCAGCTATGGCGTCATTTTTGCGATCCGAGTTAGAAGTTCTTATCGGACCAGAATTTGCTGAAGTTGTTGCACAGTTATCCATACAAAGAGCACAGTTTCACGCAAACGGGATCTCCACAGAAGATGTGGACTGGAAACCACTAATTTCTCAAGCTTTGCAACAAGCTCATATTGAGTGCCCGCATCTATCAGCAACGCTCTCTCCGGCGATCACGATGAGGGCTTCATCATGACAGTGCATCTTGTTGGCGCAGGTCCCGGTGATCCTGAACTCTTAACGATTAAAGCCGCTCGCCTCATTGCACAAGCTGATGTCATTGTTCATGACTATCTCTCTCACTCATCCATACTTGAACTTGCCAAACCAAACACAGAATTCATAGACGTTGGCAAAAAGCCTGGTCGCCCTACCCCACAAGAACTCATCAACTCTCTCCTAGTTCACTTGGGGTCACAAGGTCTCAATGTTGTGCGCCTAAAAGGCGGTGATCCATTTGTCTTTGGTCGCGGTGGTGAAGAAGCAGAAGCGCTACAAACTGCCCGAATTCCTTTCACAGTGGTTCCCGGTATTACATCAGCAGTGGGAGTTCCTGCTGCGGCAGGCATTCCTGTCACTCATCGAAATGTCTCCCCCGCTTTCACAGTGGTCACAGGCCATAGAGAAAAAGGTGGTTCAACAGACATTGAATGGGAGGCGCTCGCCAAAGTTGGCGGCACCATTGTTGTGCTGATGGGCGTTTCCGAGCGAGCAGAAATTGCAAAACGACTCATGTCTGGTGGACTTTCTCCAGACACCCCCGTTGCTGCCATTCGTTGGGGTACTCGTGCGGAGCAACACACCACACGCACAACCCTTGAACTACTGGGAACAACTGCACTTCAGGCGCCAAGCACCATTGTGATTGGCGCAGTTGCTGCATATGAATTCGTTGACGTCACTCAACACAACAGCTACGTGGCAGGTCAGTGATGCGCAGATCAATAGATGTTGTACAACTAGATGCCACAGATACCCCCGATGAGCACGCACCCGTGTCATGGACAATCTCTGTCTGTGACGATTACGAAGACGCAGAACCACGAGTTCAACTCACAGTTGAAGAAATCGGATCTGCTGGAGAAGGACTGGTGGCCCACCTAGCACCTGACAATGCTCGACGCCTCCGTAAAGCACTTGCTGACGCGCTCCGAGAAATAGGCGAAAACGAGAACTAAGGATCACTGTGGAGAAAACAATGACATTCACCATCTCAACACCCACAACAATTGCACCGGCACCTATCCCCCGAGACTTAGACGCCGAGCAACAGCGAGACATCGAACGATTTGAAATTGCCATCAAGCAGTTCCTCGCCGGAGAGATCTCTGATGATGTCTTCCGAGTGATGCGCTTGAATAACGGCATCTACGGTCAACGCCAAGGCGGAACTAATCAGATGGTGCGTATCAAACTTCCCGCTGGCTCCATCACTCCTGAGCAATTTGACGTAATGGCTGAACTTTCTACAGAGTTTTCCCGAGGCTGGGGCCACATCACTACTCGCCAAAACATTCAGTTTCACTATGTCCAACTAGAACGAATCCCAGATCTGTTGCGCAAAATCGCAGCAGTTGGTTTGACATCGCGTGAAGCTTGTGGAGACACAGTGCGCAATGTGATGGCGTGCCACCTTGCCGGCGCATGTCCTCACGAGAAGCTCAATGTCACTCCTTGGGCGGAAGCCGTATATCGACATTTTGTGCGTAATCCGCTTGGACAACGTTTGCCCCGAAAATTCAAAGTGAACTTCTCTGGTTGCTCTACCGATTGTGGACAGGCAATGTTCAACGATGTCGGTGTTGTTGCTGTCACCAGGCCAACTTCAGATGGTGGTATTGAACACGGTTTCCGCATCTATATTGCTGGCGGTCTCGGTGCAACTCCTCACCCCGCTCTTGCGCTTGAAGATTTCACCACTCGTGAAGATTTGCTCCCTACCGTTGAAGCAGTTCTTCGGGTCTTTGAACAAACAGGAAATCGTGACAATAAATTACGAGCCCGCCTGAAGTGGGTTGTCGATCAATTAGGCATCGAAGAAGTTCGCCGCCGAGTAATCAAGATTCGCCACACACTTCCTGGCTCGTCAACATGGCCCGGCGGAATTCCACCAGAAGTAACGGCCAGTGGTGACGAAGCTGCCGGAGTGAATGAATCTGCAGACGTCACTGCAGTTGGTCAGGGTGTTCGCGTTGATCTCAATGTCACTGATCCTTTCCGTAAATGGGAGTTGGCAAGTGTGATTCGTGGCGTCAAAGACGGCACTGTGTCTGCAGTTGCCTATGCCGCACTGGGCGATATCACGGCAGATCAATTCAGAGAACTTGCCAACATTCAACGCCATTTCAAGGCTGATGTTCGACTTTCCAACAGACAAAACGTTGTATTTCGTGGAATTACAGAAAGTGAACTACCTGAGCTCTACAACATGTTGAATGCAATTGGAATGGCTCGCCCAGGGGCGGAACTTGCTCGCGATGTTGTTGCTTGCCCAGGAGCAGATACATGCAATATTGCAGTAACTCAATCACGTGGGCTTGCAAGTGCAATTGGTGAAAAGTTAGAAGAAGAGGGTCTTGCCGAAGTTGGTGGCGTTCGCATCAATATCTCGGGTTGCACCAACAGTTGTGGTCAACATCATGCAAGCGATATCGGATTCTTCGGTGCAGAGCGACGTGCACATGGTCAGTCACTTCCCGGCTACCAAATGCTTCTCGGCGGATATGTAGGACAAGAGCAGATCCATTTTGGCCAAAAAGCTCTCCGCGTTCCTGCAAAAGCTGCACCAGAAGCAGCTGCTCGGGTGATCAGAAGATATGCATCAGAAAGAGCGGCATCAGAGACTTTCCAAAGTTGGCTTGCACGGTCAGGTGGAGCAGGTGTTGTTGCAGAGGCTTTACGAGATCTTGATGAAGTTCCATTGCCAGATGTTGCTCCAGACTTCTTTGTTGACTACGGCGAGACAGGGCCATTCACCGGTGAAGTTGGTGACTCGGAGTGTGCCGTCTAGAGAACTACTGTTCTCCTTGTGCCTAACTCCTTTAAAACATTTGCTTCTCAGTTTCTGAGTCTCATTAAACGCCACAAAGTTCTTACGTCTGTTCTCGCGCTGCTGTGCCTAGCATTTGCGGGATTTGGCGCATACATAGGCTTTGTTCAGATTGTGGTGCTTCTCATTCCTATTGCCCTCATTGCATGGATCCTGCTATCACGTCGACTCAGATCCGGGAAGCCACATGACCGTTCGGAATCGATAGCCATCGGTTCCTATATTGCGTTGGCCACAGTGCTTACTTTCGCACTAATTCAGGCTGTTCCTTATGGGCGAGCACATTCCAACGGCTCCATTGTGGGACCAACAAACGAACCAGCATGGAAAGATGCTGAAGGAGCGGCGCCCGGCACCACAAGGGACCTCATGGTTCGTGCCTGCTACGGATGCCATAGCAACGAAGTGCAATACCCCTCGTATGCAAATGTTGCTCCCATCTCATGGATGGTGCAATCCCATGTGGATGAAGGTCGTGATGAAGTGAATTATTCCGAGATCAAAAATTATTCCAGGCAAGAAAAGATTGGTAGAGAATCCATTGAAGTAATTCAAGAAGGATCAATGCCTCCTAGTTATTACACCCGCTTTGGATTACACCCAGAAGCGAAATTGACGGATCAAGAGAAACAAGATCTCATAAATGGTCTGGCTGCCACTTTTGGAGTGTCAGCATCTTCTGAAGAGTACGACGAAGACTAAGTAAATGGCCACTGGCTTCAATACAGATGGCGGCATACATCGCATTCCGCTTGAAGGCACCGTGGGGCAACTGTACGTGTGTGGAAAGCACCACATTGGTCCCAATGTTGATGATGTCATCAGTACGCACAACATCATGAAAGTGGTCTGCCTCGTGGAAGAACATGAGCTCACGGGCCGTTATGACAAGTATGTGCAGTGGCACAAGGAAAATGCTGGAGGGCGTGGCCTATGGAGACCCATGCATGATCTCACTTTCCCAGAGCTTCCACAGGTCATTAATTTTGTGGAGGAAGTTGCACACACGGTAAGAGATCATGGAAATGTAGTGGTGCACTGCGCCGCAGGTATTGGTAGAGCAGGCACAACCGCAGCGGCAGTATGCATGATTTTAGGAATGAGTCAAGAGGAAGCACTCGAGCATGTTCGCGCTCACAGACCAATGGCGGGGCCAGAGGCCGGCTCTCAAGTGATGTTCATAGAAGAGCTCGCTGACTATTTAGCTATATAGCTGCACTTCTCCACATATTCATTGCCCCCCTACGATGGAGTCGTGGCGCTCCAATCCATTATTTCTCCCGCAAATCAATCTGTTGTGGCTACGCGCGAATTAGCAGATCACAACAAGGTAGAAGCGATTCTTTCTCAAGCCCATGCATCACAAAAAGCATGGCGTAACACTCCCCTCACTCACAGAATTGCACTATGCGAGAAAATGGTGGTTTACCTAGAGAGCAATGTTGATGAAATCGCTAGTGAGATATCTCTACAAATGGGTCGACCCATCCGATACACACCAAATGAAATTCTTCGAGGCGCCCAAGAACGTGCTCGGCACATGATGTCTATTGCTGAGACTCAATTGGCAGATATTTCAGTTGAGGCGCCCACTGGCTTCAAAAAGTTCATACGGAAAGATCCTCTAGGCACAGTGCTCATTGTCGCACCATGGAACTACCCATATCTCACCGCAATCAATTCACTTATTCCTGCACTGTTGGCAGGCAACACAGTGGTAATGAAACATGCATCACAAACACTCCTGTGTGCCGAAAGATTTCAACAAGCCGCTGACGCAGCAGGATTCCCAGAGGGAGTTTTTCAAGTCCTTCACGCAGATCATGCAACTGTCGAAAAAGTAATTCAGGATCACAGAATCAATTTTGTTGTATTTACCGGGTCCGTTCAGGGTGGTGCCGCCATGGAAAAAGCAGCGGCTGGACGTTTTATTGGAGTAGGTACAGAACTTGGCGGCAAAGACCCCTCATATGTTCGAGCAGATGCAGATCTTCAATTGGCTATCGCAGAAAATGTAGACGGGGCATTTTTCAATAGTGGCCAGTCATGTTGTGGAATTGAACGCATTTATGTTCATGAAGATGTCTACGACTCTTTTGTTGCGGGCTTTGTAGATCTCACTCGGAAATATGTCCTTGGTGACCCGTTAGACCCTGCAACCAGTCTTGGCCCCATGGTTAATGCCTCGGCCGCAGAATTTGTACGCACCCAAATTTCAGACGCCATCTCTGCTGGAGCGGTAGCTCTTGTTGATGAAACTCACTTCTCCGCTTCAACTCCAGGTACGCCATATTTAGGCCCCACAGTTCTGGTCAATGTCAATCATTCAATGAGCGTGATGAAAGACGAATCTTTTGGGCCTGTCATTGGAATTATGAAGGTTGCAAACGATGATGAAGCCGTCTCTCTCATGAACGACTCTCCATATGGTCTGACATGTTCTATTTGGACTCAAGATGTGGAAGCAGTCGAGCGAATTGGACAACAACTGGAAACAGGCACGGTCTTTATGAACCGTTGTGACTATGTTGATCCAGCACTTGTATGGACTGGGGTAAAAGATACCGGTTCTGGAATTGCATTATCCGAACTGGGATTTACTCCATATGTTCATCCGAAAAGTTTTCACCTACAACTGAACAAGTAGACGTTTCGCAATGTGACGAGAACTTGTGCCGATACGAAGTTCTATGTCCCCACTCCATTGAACCCATGCGCGAGTGCTTGGATCCCATGTTCGAAATGCATAGTCATCAAGATGCACTTCAGCAGAGGCGGTTGAGCCT
>JALRGJ010000004.1:18347-24859 GCA_023253435.1 Ilumatobacteraceae bacterium
TGAGCCTGCAGCAACTTCCACTCGTACCCATCCCACTAGTTTTTGATCTGGCTCATCATCGGGTAAGCCGTTTCTCTCTACTTGATGTGCATATACCTGCACCACTTGTACACCATCACGCTTGGAACTGTTGTTGAGTGCAACACTCACATGATGAGAACTCGATGCCAACGCAGATTCAACGGAAACATCTGCATAACCCAAACCAAAACCAAAGGGAAACAACGGAATCTTTCCCGTGGTGTCGTACCAGCGATAACCAATTAAACGGCCTTCCAAATACTTTGCCTCACCATTTCGACCCGGGTGATGCTCAAAAGCTGGGGTGTCCTCCATTCGAAAAGGCAAAGTAACTGGCAACCGACCAGACGGCTCTATCTCTCCAAACAACACATCAGCCAATGCCTCCCCAAATTCCTGGCCTGGAAACCACGCGTACACAACAGCATCCACTTCATTGAGCCATGGCATAGCCACTGGAGAGCCAGCATTCACAACAACAATTGTTCGTTTACTGACCTTGGCAATTTCTGACACCAATTCATCTTGAATACCTGGGAGTGTGAGATCTGCTCTATCCCAGCCTTCACTCTCCCAATCATTGTTGGTACCTACGACCACCACAGAAACATCACATGTTGCTGCAAGATCAACAGCATCGCGCAAAGGATCACCAACAACTGGCGCCCTAGCTCCAACATATATTCCGCTGATTGCCATAGGTCCTTGTTCATGGCGAATTTCAATCACCAACTGATATTGCCGACCAGCTTCAACGTTTGTGGTTTGAATCAGTTCCGGTTTACCTGCACCGTAGAAAGATCCACCGGCTGGCAAATGTGAGTTGTCGAGAACAAGTAGATCATCGAGATAAACACGAACGCCTCCCACAGATTCAATGCCAAATTCCCACTCGCCAGAAACATCAGGAGTAAACACCATCATCATGCGTGCCCCAAATGCAAAATTGCTTCCTTTGCGAGACAGTGGATCGTTCATCCACAGCATTCGAAAACTATTAACGGTGCTCGTTAATGATGGCGCCTCATCGTTATCCATTGCTGCAGGAGATTCAAAGAACTCCACTACAACGTCACTTACTTTTTGTGGGTCCAAAAGAGGGAGTTTTTTGTCAATAAAGCATCCTGGAGCGTGGTGAACTTCTACTCCACTTTCCTCAAAGCGAGAACGTAACGCTTGGTACGGATGTGATGTGCGAGTGGGAGTGACATGAGCGCTGCCTCCACCTAGCAAAGTCCCTCGCATTGCATTAGGACCAAGAATGGCAACTGATTTCACATTGTGTGTAACAAGGGGAAGTGCAGAGTTTTCATTTTTCAATAAAACCATTGAGGCCGATGCAGCACGCCGCAACAGATGCAAATCATCTGAATCATGACGAGAAGTTTCTTCTCCGGGTCTTGTGTCTAAGGCTCCCGTGCGCTCAAGAAGATTCAAAATATTGCGGGCGCGCTGACGAATGATCAGTGGGTCTACTTCTCCTTTTTCAACTGCCTCCATCAATTTTTTTCCTCGATGTATCGGTGGGCCAGGCATCTCCAAATCACATCCGGCATTCACTCCCTCCACCGTGGAATGCAACCCAAACCAATCGCTAATTACTGCCCCGTCAAATCCCCATTCATCACGGAGGACCTCCTGTAACAACCAGTGTGAGTCTGCTGCATAGGGCCCATTGATTCGGTTGTAGCTACTCATCACCGACATCACGCCAGCATCTTTTACCGCCATCTCAAAAGGCAATAAATACATTTCTCGCAATGTGCGTTCATCTATCTGAGAATCAATAGTCATGCGTTCAAATTCGGTGTCATTGCCAACAAGATGTTTGATACAACTAGCAACACCCTCGGACTGCACTCCTTGTACATATTCCCGGGCGGTCACTGCAGTGAGATAAGGGTCCTCACTCATGCATTCAAAATTTCGGCCACCCACAGGCGTGCGATGAAGATTCACAGTGGGCGCAAGATGAACACGAGCACCCTTGGCGTGCATCTCTCTGCCCAGCAGTTCACCAATTTCTCGTACAAGAGCGCGATCCCAGGTTGCGCCAATCCCCGTGCTGCACGGAATATTCATGGATGGCGGACCATCCATTCGGGCTCCACGAACTCCCGCAGGACCATCACTGACTCTCATGGAAGGAATACCGAGGCGTTCGATTGGCCTCGTGTGCCACACATTGGTGCCCGCAAGCAGGCTCACCTGCTCCTCTATGGTCATCTGGTCCAACAGATCCTCAATGCGCTGTGACAATTTGAGCCCCCTCGTGCCAGTGTCAAAGTTCAATCGTAGGCTGACTGAGTGAAGTCTCTGTTCTCGTTCCCTAACCCTGCCAACGACACGTCAGCGCGCATTGTGGCCACGGGTGCAGTACTGATGTCTCTGGCCTATGTCATCACCGGAAATGGCTGGATCCTCATTCCTCTTACCTATGGCTTTATTGCCCGTGTACTCACTGGGCCTACCCTGAGCCCCTTGGGTCAATTGGCAGTGCGGGTGATTACCCCTCGTATAAAGATTCAGCACAAACTTGTTCCTGGGCCACCAAAAAGATTCGCCCAGGCAATAGGAACAGTTTTTACTGTTACCGCCTCAGTACTTTTCCTTATCGATATGACAACTGCATCGATAGTGGTTATTGCCATGCTCATGGGTGCTGCAAGTCTGGAAGCATTCCTGGGTTTCTGTCTCGGTTGCTGGATCTTTGGCAAACTCATGAAAGTTGGCCTCATTCCAGAAGCAGTGTGTATTGAATGCAACGACATCTCAGCACGCATTCGTGCTCAGATGAACTGAAGTTCTTCCTTCCATCATGTCTAACCCCACAGAGATTCTTAATGAGGCCGCTATCAGGCGAACCTTTGCAATCATCTCTCACCCCGACGCCGGAAAAACCACGCTCACAGAAAAATTTCTGTTGTACGCAGGCGCATTGCAGAGCGCTGGAGCAGTAAAAGCCCGTGGCGACAGACGCGCTGCTACATCTGACTGGATGGAGATGGAACGTCAACGAGGAATTTCTATCTCCTCCACTGTGCTGCAATTCCCATACAGAGACTGCGTATTCAACTTGCTCGATACTCCTGGTCACCGTGACTTCTCAGAAGATACGTACAGAGTTCTTTCTGCAGTAGACGCTGTCATCATGGTGCTTGACGTAGCAAAAGGTATTGAGCCTCAAACACTCAAATTATTTGAAGTGTGCCGTTCACAGAATCTTCCTGTGATTACTTTCTTCAATAAGTACGACAGGCCAGGCAGAGACCCGTTGGAACTACTTGACGAGGTAGAACAACAAATTGGATTGCGTCCCACTCCAGTTACATGGCCAGTTGGGCAATCTGGTGATTTCCGAGGAGTCATTGACAGACGCACAGGAGATTTCATTCGCTTTACACGTGTTGCACGTGGTTCTTCTATTGCCCCTGAAGAAATAGTGCCAGCGGCTCAAGCAGCACAAGAAGAAGGTGATGCCTGGAAAGCGGCTCAAGACGGATGTGGTCTTCTTGATGCCATCGGAGCCGATGTAGACATTGAAAGCTTTCTCGCAGGTGAAAGTACCCCGGTCTTTGTTGGTTCAGCCCTCACTAACTTTGGTGTTCAAATGATTCTTGACGCCATTGTGGACATGGCTCCTGCCCCAGCACCAAAGAAAGACATCGCTGGCACTCACAGACCCCTCGATGCAGACTTTGCCGCATTCATTTTCAAAATTCAGGCCAACATGGACCCAAACCATCGGGACCGCATTGCATTTGCGCGAATCTGCTCGGGAAAATTTGAACGAGGCATGGACGCCACCTGTTCCCGCACGACAAAAACTGTCGGTACCAAGTACGCCACCACTGCTTTTGGTTCAGACCGCGAAACAATTGAAGAGGCATACCCAGGAGATGTCATCGGAATCATCAATACATCTGGATTGCAAATTGGTGACACTCTCCATGCAGGAAAGACTGTGGAGTTTCCCGCTCTCCCACGTTTCTCCCCTGAGGTATTTGCAACTGCCAGACCTCTCGATTCAGGCAAGTTCAAGCAGTTCCGTAAAGGTTTGCAACAGCTAGACGAAGAGGGTGTTGTTCAGGTGCTTCGTGATCCAGATATGGGAGATGCAGATCCAATTCTTGCTGCAGTGGGCCAGCTGCAATTTGAGGTTCTCGCGCACAGACTTGCTCACGAGTTCAACGCCCCAACAGAAATCCTGAATGCTGACTACCAAGCAATTCGTATCACCGACAAAGAGTCTTCACCCCGATTACGAGAAATTGGTGGCATCAGAATTCTTCGAAGAAGTGACGATGCTCTTGTTGCCCTCTTTCAAAGCAAATACAGACTGCAAAGACTTGAAGCAGACGAGCCAGCCCTCACTCTCACGCCAATCATTGCGGGCGGTAGGGACTAGTTGTGATTTTGCTCGATGCGGAAGGTCTTTCCGCTTCACGACCCGGCAAGCCACTTTTTACTCAGGTGTCTCTCACCGTGAGCACAGGTGACAGGTTAGGTGTTGTTGGGCTGAACGGATGCGGCAAGAGCACATTGCTACGCATATTGGCTGGAGAATCGGAACCTGATGCCGGAGTTGTAAGAAGAGGCCGCAACGCACGCATTGGTTTTCTTCCTCAATTACCGGTTCTTCCAGCAGGGACTGTCCGCGATGCTGTTGGTGCTCAGTGGCAAGGCGAGTCAATGTTGCACAAATTGGGAATGGGAGAAATGGCCGATGCAAACACTCAAGAACTGTCTGGTGGCCAAGCAAAACGAGTTGCGCTTGCACATTTATTAGCAGGCGAATGGGACTGTTTGATTCTCGATGAACCCACCAACCATTTAGATCTCGATGCCATCAATTTTCTAGAGGAAACTTTGGCTCGTTTCCCTGGCGGACTCATCATGGTGACCCATGATCGACACGTTCTCGACAAAGTAACGAATCGAGTTCTAGAACTAGATAGAGGTAACGGCTATGTACACATTCCTCAGGGCGTCAATGCTGGATCTGGCTACGCGGCCTATCTTGCAGCACGAAGCGAACGTGAAGAAAACGCTGCAACTGCAGAGCAAGTGCGCAAAAATGCAGCAAAAAAAGAATTGGCATGGCTGCGACGTGGTGCTCCTGCAAGAACATCTAAACCAAAAGCCCGAATCGCAGCGGCCGAGGCCCTGATATCTCACAGACCAGATGCTCCTGCACGAGAAGGAGACCTTGGTCTGAATCTCGGAAGCAAACGTCTTGGTACCAAAGGAGTTGAATTCCATTCAGTGGGATTTAACTGGCCATCTGGGCAGGTGGTACTGCATCCATTCGACTATGCATTAGAGCCCGGCGATCGCCTTGGAGTTGTTGGCCCAAATGGTGCTGGAAAAAGCACTTTATTAGATCTCATTGCGGGTCGACTCTCTCCCACCTCTGGTCATATAGACATTGGTCGCACGGTTCACATTGGTTATTACGATCAATTAGGAAAAGACTTAGATCTGTCACAACGAGTGCGAGATGCTGTTGCCGGAGACAAAGGCTCACCAAGTGTTGAAGATCTGTCTCTCATGAAGCGTTTTTGGTTTGATGGTGATTCTCAATTTGCACCCATCGGAACATTGTCTGGTGGCGAACGGAGACGTCTGCAACTGTTACTGACTCTTATTGAGCAACCAAATGTGTTGCTCCTTGATGAACCAACCAACGATCTAGATCTAGACACGCTCCGTGCCCTTGAGGACTACCTAGACGATTGGCCCGGAATTGTTGTTGTTGTCAGTCACGACCGTGCATTCATTGACAGAACTGTGGAAGAGATTTTTGCGTTAGATGGCGAGGGTGGGGCTTCTCTTCTTGTAGGAGGAGTAGATGCCTGGCTACGTCAAAGAACCTCTCGCGCCACAACCTCCCGACAAGTTCCCCAACAACGTGCAGCCTCCAAATCGGAGAGTGCTTCTCTCGTGTCTAAGCCCGCCAAAGCAAAAACTAAACGCAGCGCCAGCACACTCACTCGCCTCATTGCCAATAACGAAAAAGACATGGAGAAGCGCACAAAGCGAAAGATGGATTTAGAAGATTCCATCAGCAAAGCAGGAAACGACCACGAAAAACTGGCAGCGTTAACTATTTCTTTGGCAGAAGTGCAATCACATATTGACGAACTCGAAAATCAGTGGCTAGAGCTCACTACTGAATTGGAGAGCTAAAAATCTTTTGGCTCTTACCTCATTAAAGAGGCAAGATCTGTGAGCGTTAACCCAGTTAATGAATCACGCTTATGGAATCGCCCATCCGCATCATCTCTTTGAGGAACGTCTACATGATGAGGAATCGCCAATACTGTTGCCCCAGCAGCCAACGCAGATGCCACTCCTGTCGGTGAATCTTCGATCGCCAAACATTGGGAAATATCCACTCCAAGACGATCTGCAGCAAGTAAATATGGATCGGGGTGAGGCTTTCCCCTCTCTACATCATCTCCCACTACAGACGCATCAAACGAGTTGCT
>JALRGJ010000004.1:24871-25108 GCA_023253435.1 Ilumatobacteraceae bacterium
CATTGTGACGAGCGCAGTTGGAATAGAAGATTCCCGCACCTCCTGCAAAAGCTCGCGAGCTCCTGGACGCCAAGGAATCTCACGTTTGAGATTGGTCACCACACTGTCTAACAACAACTCAACTATTTCATGTGGGGTTAGTTTTACCCCACCGTGTTCAATCATGTATCTGCCGGAATCTAGGAGATCAAAACCAACTAATGCTCGTGCATGATCGTCGCTCCAAGTATCACCATG
>JALRGJ010000005.1:0-2217 GCA_023253435.1 Ilumatobacteraceae bacterium
CACCATGTTTGGCAACCACTTCATATTCAGCGGCAAACCAGTAAGGCTCGGTATCCACAATCGTTCCGTCCATGTCCCACAGCACCGCTTGCAATGAAGAGTTCAGGGGATTTCGCACCTCATTCACCCTAGTTCTCGCCATACTGGAAACCCATGAGCAGTATCTCGGTGTCTGAACTTGCCTATTCACCACCGGGTGCAGACCAACTATTTTTTGATGTGAGTTTTGGTGTTTCACCTGGAGAACATGCAGCAATCGTTGGCCCAAACGGAGTTGGCAAAAGCACCATCCTGAAAATTCTCACTGGTCAATATGAACCAGACGACGGAGAGTTCGCTATAGGCGGAACATTTCTTCAAATGACACAAGATGTGGGCATGTCTAGCCCAGATGATTCACTCCGAGACATGTTGATTGAGGTGGCTCCGCCAGTTCTACGCGAGGCCGGAAAACGTCTTTTTGCTGCAGAGAAGGCAATGTTTGCTGGCGAGGACGACGGCATGGCGTATGCAGAAGCTCTCGGGGATTGGGGTGATCTGGGCGGCTATGACCTCGAGGCGCAATGGGCAGCTGCGGCACAGCGAAGCGTCAAAACACCAGTTGACAATTTTGCTACTCGCCTTGTACGAGAGCTGTCTGGTGGAGAGCGCAAACGTCTTGTTCTTGATCTTCTTCTTAACTCCGGGGCAGATGTTCTGTTTCTCGATGAACCAGACAACTATCTCGACATTCCGACACGCGAATGGCTGGAGGAAGAACTGCGTAAGTGCAAGTCGACGATCCTGATGGTCAGCCACGATCGCACGTTGTTAGAGCGTGTTGCCACAAAGATTATTGCGATTGAAGGCTCTGGATGCTGGGTGCATGGTGGCTCATATGCAACATGGCCTGAGGCTCGTAAGAAGCGCCAAGAACTTCTGGGAGATGACCTCAAGCGTTGGAACGATGAAGAACGTCGCCTTTTTCATCACATGAAAATCATGAAACAGCGGGCGGCGCAAAACTTCAAAAATGCCACCAAGGCAAATGCCGCAGAAACTCGCTGGGAGAAATTTGTCAAAATTGGCCCCCCACCTCCCCCAGCGCCAGATCAGCAGATTTATGTTCGGTTTACCGGTGCCGATTCTGCTCGTCGCGTGGTGAAATTTGAATCCGTTGCAGTAAATGATTTGTTTCTTCCTTTTTCCGATGAGATTCATTTTGGTGAACGCGTGGGGCTCATTGGCCCAAACGGAACGGGCAAGACTCATTTATTAAATGCACTCAATGGGAACTCCCACGGAGTAGTGGGTTCCATCACTTTTGGCCCAAGAACATCCGTGGGCATGTTTAATCAGATCAACGACAGGCCAGAATTCACGGGCCGGCAATGTGTAGACATAGTTCGAGACAAATTGATAGACGAACAGAAATCTATGGCTGCTCTTGCGCGATACGGATTGCGCAACAACGCAAAACAAGAATTTCAAACTCTCTCTGGGGGCCAAAAGGCTCGTCTTGAGATCTTGGGCTTGGAGTTAGCGGGCCACAATGTGCTGCTGCTCGATGAACCCACCGACAACCTCGATATTGAATCATCTGAGGCATTGGAGAACGCTCTCGATGGCTTTGAAGGAACAGTTCTGGCTGTAAGTCACGACAGAACATTTCTCACGCGATTTGATCGATTCATCATGATCACAGATGAAGGTGATGTGTATGAGATTCCCGATTATGAATTAGCACTGCAAGGATTAAGTGCCCCAGACAAATTGTCAACACTTCGCCTCGCAAAACCACTTCACGTCTGAGAATCAAGCGGAATCGGCATCAATGTGAAGCAAATACATACAGAGCTGGTAACACTGCACTTACTGTTGCCGCAAGACCTACTAGCAAGGTAGAGACTCTGCCACTTACATGTTCCCGCAATACGTTTCTTCGTTTAGAAAGAATCAGAATCATCACAATTAACGGCGGAGCAGCAAGTCCGTTAAGAATCGCAGACCAGTACAGGGCTCGAACAGGATTTAGTCCCACAAAATTGAGAAACAGCCCTAACAACATGGAACCAAGAATCACCATATAAAAGGCTTTCGCTTGAGTCATTTTCAGGCTCAATCCTTCTCGCCACCCAAATGTTTCTGCGAGGGCATAAGAGGTAGACCCGGCCAGTACTGGAACTGCAAGTAACCCCGTGCCAACAATGCCAAGGGCAAACAAGAATTTCGCAGCAC
>JALRGJ010000005.1:2227-2524 GCA_023253435.1 Ilumatobacteraceae bacterium
AGGGCCATGGCAGCTTGCTCTGCAGTACCAATGGATGTGATGCCGTTTTTCCCAAGTGTTGCGGCAGACACCGCCATGATGGCAAACATCACAAATACACCAGAGCTCATACCTGCAAAAACATCTCCCCTCATTGCTCGAACATGCAGAGAAGCCGAGGCATCGTTTCCATTCAGCGCACCATGATCATGAAGCTCTTCCACTTCTTCACTTGTCTGCCAAAAGAACAGATACGGGGAAATGGTGGTGCCAAAGAGAGCAATCAGGGCCGCAATTTCTTCTCTCCGGAAATGAATG
>JALRGJ010000051.1 GCA_023253435.1 Ilumatobacteraceae bacterium
TTGCTCTACCACTGAGCTAATCCGGCGAGGCTTACAGCCTAGGCGCCACTTCCCATTCGCCAACGGGTGACTTCATAAGTGGCCAGGGCGGCTGCGGCCGAGACATTCAAAGAGGACACCTGGCCCAGCATGGGGATTCCCACAATGGTGTCGCATCGTTCCCGAACAAGCCGTGACAGCCCCGAGCCCTCTGCCCCCAGAACAATGCAGATTCCTTCGTTGGCGAGTTTTCCGATGTTGAACAAGGTGTCTTTGCCTGAATCATCAAGCCCCACCACCCAGATGCCCTTGTCTTTCATTTGTTGAATCGCAGTGGGCAGACCAGAAACAAGAGTCATAGGCACATGTTCAATCGCACCTGCCGATGCCTTAGCAACGGTGGGCGTGACATGCACTGCTCGGTGCTTTGGCAACACAACTCCTGTCACGCCAGCTCCATCGCAACAACGCAATAGAGCACCAAGGTTGCCGGGATCTGTCACTCCGTCTACTGCAACAAGAAAGGGAGCAACACCATCGCGGGCTCTCAACATGTCAGCAAATGGTGCCTCATGGAGAGGATGTGCAAATGCGATGATCCCCTGAGGTGCTTCGCTCCTCGCCGTCTCTTCTAATTTGCGACGAGGCACTTCTAAAATCACCACGTTTTGCGCATGTGCGATTTCTTCAATATCTGAAAGAATTGGCGCAGGATCAATATCTGCAGCCATCCAAATTTCACGTACTTTGCGCTTCTGCCCAATGAGCAGTTCTCGAACAGCTTGTCTACCTTCTATCTGTTCACCACCTAAGCCTTTGGCAATAGGTGCACCTCTCCGTGTTTCTCCACGCGAATTGGTTGTCACTCGAGAAATTTGCCCCTTGCCAGCACGTGTGGTGCGAGAGTTTGTGTTTCGTCCACCTGCTTTTCGAGCAGGAGGTTTGCCTGTATTCACCTTTGGCGCCCTAGGGGGTTTACGTGGTGCCATTTTTAGGACTCCTTAATAATGACGGCACTTGCAAAACATGCAATGCCTTCGTTTCGGCCAATGGCCCCAAGACCCTCGGCACGTCTGCCCTTCACACTCACTGGTGCTCCGGCAGCAGCAGATAACAATGCCACCATTTTGTCTCGTGCAGGAGCAATACGTGGACTTTCACAAACAACACTGCAATCCACATTGCCAATTCGCCAGCCAGCGGCAATCACTTTCTTGGCAACATCTTGCAAAATTGCGAGTGAATCAGCGCCTCTCCATTGAGGATCTGTGTCTGGATAATGCTGACCGATATCTCCTAATGAAGCTGCGCCCAACAATGCATCTGCTGCTGCATGAGCAATCACATCGGCATCACTATGCCCCACTAAAACTCTTTCTCCAGGAAATTGAACTCCACCAAGGATGAGCACTCTTCCCTGAATTGGGGCCTCAGCAAATTTATGAATGTCGAATCCTTGACCAACTCTGATATCAATCATCACACTTCTCCTGTGAGTTGACGATGCGCATGCGCTATCGCCCATTCAAGATCTTCTGGGGTCGTGATCTTTCTGTTCACCACTTCGCCCTCGACAACGATTACTTCCCCACCAATTTTTTCAATGAGAAATGCGTCGTCTGTTCCTTCACCACCCTGTTCATGTGCACGACGTAAAGAAGTTGCACGAAAAGCTTGAGGGGTTTGCACTGCCCGTAATGTTTCACGGTGCGGAGTATCCACTACAACATTTGACATATTGACTTGTTTGATGGTGTCTACAACGGGAATACCAGGAACAGCAGCATCTGCTCCATCGACAATTGCTGAAATGACTCGCTGAAAAATTGCAGGGCTCGCAAATGGGCGGGCCGCATCATGAACACACACGATGGTTGCTTCAGAGGGTACGGCGGCTAATCCCCTCCGAACAGATTCTGAACGGGTAGAGCCCCCTTCCACCTGGCCCGGCTCTTTGGCCATACCTGGAGGGAGAACGGTGATGACTCCTACTGAGTGTTTAGACGCTTCTTCTATGGCCCAATCCACTATTTGGCGTCCCCCAATGGTCTCAAACTGCTTTGCACTGCCGAATCGGAGCCCTGATCCCGCAGCCACGATGATGGTCCAAACGGTCTCATTTCCTGCCATGCCAGAAGGGTAGTACCGTCGGAATCGCTATGGCACACGAACAGGTACTCGCTGACACAGAATTTTTCGCAAATGCTCCCGCAGACATGCTGAGCACCATTGCCCAAGCAAGCAAGGTGCGCGAACTTGTTCGTGGTGACGTGCTGTTTGAGTTCGACTCTGAACCAAACTCCATGTACGTAGTGCTTGATGGTCGCATTGCAATTGCAATCGGAAATCGTCCCTACGACCACCGCGAGAGTGTGATTGCTCTGATGGATGCAGGTGACTTGTTTGGTGAAATGGGCATGCTTGACCACAGCACTCGCTCTGCTGGAGCACGCGCATTAGAGCCAACAACTGTTCTTGAGATTCCTTACGAGATTGTTCGCTCACAACTTGATGCAACACCGGCTTTGATGTGGAACATCATTGGCATGTTAAGTAATCGTTTGCGCGCAATGGACCAAGCACTTGCAGACAGCGTGTTTCTTGATGTCACAGGGAGAACAGCAAAACGATTGTTGTCATTGTCCGGTGGCAAAGATGAGTTCACTCTTCCCGTCACCCAAGAAGAACTTGCTGGAATGGTAGGTGCTTCTCGCGAACGTGTGAATAAGGCAATCGCCAGTTTTATTAAGTTGCATTGGCTAGAGCAGAGCGATCGCACCTACAAAATTCTTGATCGCGCAAAACTAGAGCAACGCGCTAACTAGCTGCACTCAAAAACCACTGCTTAGCTTTTGCAAATGCATCAGCAGTGTCCTCTGGCCTATGTGTAGGACGTGAAGCATCATGGGCAAAGCCGTGCTCTGCATCTGGGTAGTAATGCACCGTTGCACCTGTTGAACGCAATTGATCAATATCAGAGATAGGCGTGTAGTGGTCCTTGCCGCCCAAAATGGCCATGACACTTTCTGCGTACCCAGAGATCAACATGTTTAGTGGCTCACCCTGCGATGGGCTCTTCCACATTTCTGGGATGGTGATCATTCCGTAGAAAGAAACAATGCGAGCAAACCTGTCACTGCGAGCTGCTTTAAACGCATACATTCCACCCAGACAAAAACCGAGCAAGCCAACGGCAGGAACAGCAAGGGCATCGGCGGCCTCTAGTTGATCTCTCAAGATGTTGTTGTCATCTAGGTGTGGGACAGCTGCTTGACGAGGTTCAATCTCTGGGCCCAAGTTCAACCCAGGAAACGGATCAACTGCAATCACGTTCATCTGCCACTCCGAGGAAAGTCTCTCCACCATGTTGTCGAAGAGAGGGCGAAGACCAAAGATGTCGGTACTAATCACCAGACCCATGGTGGGTGAAGGATGAGAGACCATTTCTGCAGATGTTCCAGATGGCAAGGTGATGCGCATCTGCCAAGTATTACCCACGGGTGAGACCTCAGGTGAGCCTGTAGGGGAAGGGTGAGAGAAGGGTCTGAGTTCATCGTGCCGAGATGGCACGACAGAACCTCACAACAGAATCATCAACCGCACATCTCCCCCAACACGGGCTGGTGTGGTCAAAGGCAACCGAAGGCACTGGCCGTCAAATCATTGACGAATGGGAACGACTCGCCCACAGACCTATGGTGCTCAAACGTGTCAATTCTTGGGATTTCATGCCCCAACCAGTGGAACATCTCGATGAAGTTCTCGCTCTCTGTGGGTTTGGCAAACCTGTCGACGACAATGAGGCCGACCAGTTGCTCTGGCAACTTGTTCGCCATGCTGAAACAGATGAACTGGCTGCGCGAATAGTTTTGCACCGTGTGATGCCATCAATTATCAGCATTGCTGTGCGGCGTGGACGCATTGTTCAAGGTGGTGTCCAAACTGCAACCACCGATGCAATCTCCACTGCGTGGATGGTGATTCGCACCTTTCCTCATCAACGCAGACGCCACAAGATTGCAGCAAATATCGTTCGAGATGTTGAGTACCACGGATTCGTCCGTGAAAAAAGATTGGTTCGTGTAAACGAGTCACAGGTTGGTGACTACATGTTGGAGAAATTCGCCAATCTCAATCATTATGAAACTACGGAAGAAGAAATCCAGGACATCTTGGTGATTGCAAATGAGCTTGGTGTAGATCACAAACACACTGAACTTCTCGCCACATTGGCTTCTGGAAAACACAGCACTGAAATTGCAATAGAATGGGGCGTATCCCCTCGTACTGTTCGTAATTTTCGGAGGAAAGCAGTAGACGCTGTTCGAGAAGCATTTTCTGCCTCTGAGACTATCTAGCAACAATTAACGAGCGAGTTTTACTCGACGTAAACGCAGACTATTTGTCACCACAAAGACTGACGATGACGCCATGGCCAACCCTGCCCACATGGGATTCATTTTCCCTGATGCCGCTAAAGGAATGGCGGCCACGTTGTATGCAAACGCCCAAAATACATTGGTGCGAATAGTGCGCAGAGTTGCTCGTGATAGGCGTATTGCATCAGGAACAGATCGTAAGTCTCCATTCACAATGGTGAGATCACTTGCTTGCATGGCAACATCTGTGCCACCACCCATAGCAATGCCAACATCTGCTTGAGCAAGCGCGGCAGCATCGTTCACACCATCACCCACCATGGCAACTGCATATCCCCGCTCTTGAAGGTCTTTCACTACTGCAACCTTTTCATCAGGTAAGACTCCGGCATATAGGTGATGTTCATCGGTATCTATCCCTACCGATTGTGCAATGGCACGTGCAGTGATCTCGTTATCACCTGTTAACAAAATGGGCGCAAGGCCCATGAGTTTGAGAGAAGCAATTGCTTCTGCGCTTGTTGGTTTTGCTTGGTCCGCCAGAGCTAAAACAGCTTTTGCCTGACCATCCCATGCAACGATCACTGCCGTTTGCCCTAAATTGCGCGAAGACTCTAAATATTCACGAATCTTTGAGGGAACAACAATCATTCTCTCTCGGAACATCTCTTCACGCCCTACCGTGATGATGATTCCACCAATTCGTCCAGCGGCACCAACTCCGGGCAATGATTGGAAATCATCTAACGCACTCAGTGTTCCAAGTTCATCTTCTGCTGCGGTCACAATGGCACGGGCAATGGGGTGCTCACTTGCCTTCTCTACGCTTGCTGCAAACCGAAGTGCCTCTTCACGATCCACTCCGTCTGCAGTATGTACTGCAGCGAGAGTCATGGCACCAGTTGTTACTGTTCCAGTTTTATCAAGCACAACTGTGTCGATGCGTCGGGTGCTTTGAAGTACATCAATGCCTTTAATCACAATTCCCATTTGTGCTGCTCTGCCACTTCCCACCATAAGTGCAGTTGGTGTTGCGAGACCTAGTGCACATGGGCACGCAATGATGAGAACCGCTACAGATGCGGTAAAAGCTTGAGTTGTGTCTCCATTAAGGATCAACCAAGCAAGAAGTGTTCCTAGTGCAATCGCAAACACAACGGGCACAAACACACTGGAGACTTTGTCTGCAATTCTTTGTACGGGTGCCTTCGTTGCCTGAGCATCTCGCACCAATTTGGCCATTCTTGCAAATGTTGTTTCCGAGCCAACTCGAGTGGCACGAACTAAAAGTCGTCCGTTGAGATTGACAGTTGCTGAAGTCACTGCATCTCCCACAGTCACATCTACGGGAACACTCTCCCCCGTGATCATGCTCATGTCCACACTGCTGGTGCCATCTGTAATGACACCGTCGGTTGCAATCTTTTCACCTGGACGTACCACCACAATGTCGTCAATGCGCACAACTGATGCAGGAATTGATATTTCTTCACCATCACGGAGGACAGTTGCAAATTTTGCACCGAGGGCGAGAAGAGATCGCAATGCATCACCGGCCGCATTTTTCGCCCGCATTTCTAAAAAACGCCCTAACAGAATGAAAGTAGTAACAGATGCACCAACTTCGAAATACACATGAGAGCTGGTCTCACCAGCCATCACCATGCCATCGTGAACGACAGAGTTGAGCGCATCTCCCCACACCATTGCCCACACGCTCCATGCTGTAGCCGCAATCACGCCAACACTGATGAGTGTGTCCATATTTGAGGTGCCATGCATGGCGTTTTTGAATGCGCTCTTATGGAATGGCCATGCACCCCATGTCACCACGGGGGCAGATAACGCCATTGCCCACCATTGCCAATTATGAAACTGCCACTCCATCACCATGGAGAGAGCAACAACCGGAACAGTAAAAAGAGCTGAAATCACAAGTCTGTTTCTTGCAGATGTCAGCCTGCCCTCTAAATCATCGTCATAGGGTTCATCGTCTACAACGTGAGCTGCGTAGCCGGCCTTGCTTACTGCATCTAAAAGAGTTTGTTGAGTGACGGCAGATGATGTGAAGGCCACCATGGCTGTTTCCGTTGCGTAATTTACAGCTGCTTCTACACCATCGATGCTGTTAAGAGTCTTCTCAATGCGATTCGCACACGCAGCACATGTCATGCCCTGAAGTGCGAGTTCCACTTCTTCAAGGTCGTCAATGTGAAACGTGCTCATACCTATTTATTTATCACCAAAGTTGGGTGAGCGCTTTTCTAAAAACGCCCTGATCCCCTCTTGTGCCACATCTGACACCACTGCTTCTGCCATGACAGCTGAAGCAAATGCATATGCCTGGTCTTCTGGCAATGCAATTTGTTGATAGTACGTACGCTTCCCAATTGCTTTTGATTCCCGTGATCCTCTGCAGGCGCGTGACAGCAAATCATGAACGGCGGAATCTAGATCTTTGTCATCAACCACTTGATTGATAAAGCCCCATTCATATGCAGTGTCTGCCGAGATGGCATCGCCTGTGAGTGCCATCTCTAATGCACGTTTTGGTGCGAGATTTCTGGCTACTGCAACTAGTGGGGTGTGGCAAAACAGTCCACCCTTACCACCTGGAATGGCAAACGACGCAGAACGCGCTGCAACTGCAAGATCACACGTAGCCACTAGTTGGCATCCGGCTGCTGTTGCCAATGCATGCACTCGTGCAATCACTGGTTGCGGTATTGAATGGACAGTCTGCATGAGTTCAGAACACACGGTGAAAAGGTGACGAGCATCTTCATAGGTGGCGCCTTCCATCTCGCCAAAATTATGTCCGGCAGAAAATACTGGGCCTTCTGCAGCAAGGATGACCCCCAGTGCATCGGTAGTTGCAACGTTCTGAAAAGCAGTAGTCAAGGCAACGAGAACGTCTAAGGAAAGCGCATTTCGCTTGACGGGGTTAGTCAATGTGATGGTGATGAATGGACCATCTCGACGCATCGAGACCGACTCATGCTCTCGTGGTTCATCCATGGGTAACA
>JALRGJ010000052.1:0-3491 GCA_023253435.1 Ilumatobacteraceae bacterium
GTTGGCGATGCCGGTGGCCGAGATCGGGTGTCCCTTCGACTGCAGACCACCCGACACGTTGACCGGAGTCGAGCCGTCTCGCCACGGTGCACCCGACATCAAGAAGTCGACCGCTCCCCCTTCGGGGCACAACATCAAGTTGTCGTAATGAACCAATTCGGCGGTGGCGAAGCAGTCGTGCAACTCGACCAAGTCGAGATCGCTCGGTGAGACGCCAGCCTGCTCGTAGGCGATCTTGGCCGCGTTACGCGTCAGCGTGTTCACGTCGGGAAGGATCTGGCACGCCTCCTGGTACGGGTCGGTCGTGAGCACCGACGCCGAAACCTTGATGGCGCGTCGTTGCTGCTCGGGTGACAGAGTCTTCAGCACCTCGCCGCTGGTGACCACGGCGGCAGCAGCACCGTCGCAGTTGGCCGAGCACATCGGTCGCGTGTTCGGGTAGGCGATCATGATGTCGCCCATGATCTCTTCGAGAGTGAAGCGCTTCTGGTAGGCGGCCATCGGGTTCAGGACCGAGTGAGCGTGGTTCTTCTCGGAGATCTTGGCGAACAGTTCGAACGTCGCACCGCCGTACTTGTGGCCGTACTCCATACCCACCTGAGCGAATGTTCCAGGCATTGCGTTTGTGCCCACTAGTCCATCAATGTTGGTGACGGACCCGTATCGGCCACTTGGCGTCCACTCTTTTGTTGCTGATTTTGGCGTGCCGCCTCCTCCGAGAAGACCAGCACCTGCAAGTTTCTCAACTCCTACTGCAAGGCCCATGTCTGTTTCACCAGCTTTAATGGCCATGATCGCGGTGCGCAATGCGGTCGCACCCGTTGCACAGGCGTTAGACACGTTGTATGCAGGAATGCCTGTTTGACCAATTTGCTTTTGAATCATCTGAGCAATACCGCCAGAGCCCATGAGGCAACCAGCAGCAAGGATTCCAATGTCGGACATGCTCACACCTGCATCTGCGAGAGCTGCCATTGCAGCTTCAGAAGCAAGGTCGACAGTGTCTTTGTCCGGATGCTTTCCGAACTTTGTCATATTGATGCCAAGAATGTAGATGTCGTCGGTTGCCATGATTTTCTCCGTTTGTTGTTGTGTCTGGTCGATTACTAGGTGAGTGATTACTGAATAGGTTCAAATCCGAATCCAATGGCCTCTTGTCCATTGTCATCGGTTCCGAGTGAATAGGTGGATAGTCGAACTTTCATACCCAGAGACACCTTTTCAGGAGTGGGGTCTACGTTTCGTAGGTTGGCTCTGACGCTTGTGCCACCGCAATCAATGACTGCTGCCACAAATGGGACTGGTACCCCAGGAGCGGCAAAGGTGACAATGGTGAAGGCCCGTACTTCGCCCTCTGTAGCAATGGCCACCTTTTTAAATTCATTCTTGAAGCAGCTTGCACAAGCATTGCGGCGATCAAAGTAACGGGCCTTGCAGGACACGCACTCATTGGCTTCAAGATGCGGGTGATCGCCAAGAACGAGATAGTCAACGAGGGGAACTTGCGTCTGGGTCATATGGGCTCCTTGGAAAATGTACCTCTTCCACCATACGCCCCTGGCTTGTCTCTAGAACAACCCAGAAAAGGGCAGTGTGGCAATCTATGAGGGTCGTTTAACTGCGCCAGCCTGGAGGGCCCTATGGGAAAGACATGGAAGAACTGGGCTGGAAATGAGAAGGCAGTACCTCTTTCCATTCGGGCGGTGTCAGAGCCTCAACAGTTGGCGGAGATTGTCAGACAAGCCCATTCTCGGGGCGAGAAAGTAAAGATTCCGGGAAGCGGTCACAGTTTTACACCGGCTGCAGTCACCAATGGTCATATGGTTCGCATTGACGGAATATCGGGAATCATTGATGTCGACAGGAATAATCATCTCGTCACCGTTGGTGCAGGAACCACGCTTCATCACCTCAATAAATTGCTTCACGCTGAGGGGCTGGCGATGGCCAATTTGGGTGACATCGCTTATCAAACCGTTGCCGGTGCTGTATCCACCTCAACCCATGGCACCGGACGTGACCTCACAGGTCTGGCCGGACAACTAGAGGGGCTGACATTGGTAGACGGCACTGGACAGATTCATACGTGTAGTCGCACCAAGAACACAGACATCTTTGAATTTGCGCGAGTGGGAGTAGGTGCACTTGGAGCCATTACAGAATGCACGATCAGGGTTGTTGATGCTTTCTCACTAAAGGCGCAAGAAGTGCCAATGAAGTTGAATGACGTTCTCGACAACATCGATGAGTTGGTGAATTCCAATGATCACTTTGAGTTTTTTTGGATTCCTCACACGAAGTGGGCGCTCACAAAACGTAACAACAGAACTACTGAGCCACTTTCGCCTCTGCCCCCCATTCGGGGATGGATAAGTAAAACTTTCATGGAGAACTACGCCTTCGGCGCAGTGTGCAAAGTGGGCAGGCGTTTTCCTTCTTTGATTCCAAAATTGGCTACGGCTTTACCTTCAAGTGGCTCTAGGGAATACATAGACCACAGCTACAAGATCTTTGCGAGTCCACGTCTTGTTCACTTCTACGAAATGGAGAACGCAATCCCCGCAGAGTTTTTGCCGCAAGCGTTAAAAGACATTCAGCAAATGATTGAAAGGAAGGGTTACTTGTTGAATTTCCCGGTGGAAGTTCGTTTTACTGCGCCAGATGATGTTCCACTGTCTACCGCCTACCAACGACGATCTGCCTATATCGCTGTGCATGTCTATCAGGGTATGGAGTATGAGTCCTTTTTCCGTGATGTAGAAAACGTGTTACGCGAGTATCAACCCCGTCCTCATTGGGGAAAGATTCATTACAAAGATGCTGATGTTCTTGCACCTCTTTATCCAAAATTTGAAGAGTTCTTGCGAATGCGAGACCGACTAGATCCTGACCGCACTTTTTCGAACCGATACACCGAAAAGGTATTTGGTAAGTAGCTACAAACAGATGTCTTGAGGTCTCACTGGGCATCTGAGAATGTCTTTACCCACGGCATCGCGAATCGCCGCAACAATCGCAGGTGTAACGGAGATGCAAGGTGGTTCACCAACTCCTTTGGCACCTAATGGTGATAATGGTTCGTACTCTTCAATGAGTCGTGCGACCACCTCAGGGGCGTCAAGCGCAGTAGGAAGTAGGTAATCAGTGAAGCTCGGATTTCTCACTTTGCCATCTTGAACAATAATTTCTTCCATGACGGCTAAACCAAGGCCCTGTGCAATGCCACCCTCTATTTGACCAAGAACTGAGAGTGGATTGAGTGCTCTACCAACGTCTTGAGTAGTGGCTATCTGCACTACCTTCACCAGTCCGAGTTCAGGGTCTACGTCCACAACTGCCCGGTGCGCAACAAAAGCGAAAGCCACGTGACAGTTTCCTTGACCATTCTCGTCAATATCCTCGGTGGGTCGGTGGTGATGCTCGAATGTCTCTTCGAACCGAATTCCCGGTGCTGCATCTGCGACCTTGATGCGCAAGGTGCCCATGGTGTC
>JALRGJ010000052.1:3501-7238 GCA_023253435.1 Ilumatobacteraceae bacterium
ATCCTCGGTCTTGCGGTGATGATGTTCAAAGGTCTCGCTGTAGAACCGACCTTGAATAGCCTCTTGAACGGGAATTCTTATGGCGCCTGAAGCGTGAACTATCTCGGTGTCTTCAATAGACAAGTCTTGGGCAAGAACACTGTGCTCTTTTGCAACGTCTGCAAGCAGCGACTGTCTGACCAATTTGCATGCACCATCTACCGCTCCGCCGCTCATCCACGTTTGACGCGATGCTGATGTAGAACCTGCTGATCCAACATTGGTATCTATGGTGTCGCACACAACATTGTCCAATCCGAGGATTGTTCGAGCAATTTGGGGTGCCAAGGTGACAAAGCCCTGACCCACTTCACTAGTGGCAAATTTAAGTGTCACCACACCATTCTCAATGGTGCATTTTGCAGTTGAATAATCATCGAAGCCCTCGCTGTACATGATGTTCTTAATGCTCACGCCCCAGCCAATTCCGCGTTTGATGTGATGCCGATCTGAAGTGATACCAGAGCCACCGGGCAAGAGCAGTTCATTCGCGCTTGATGGGAGTGGGGGTGGTAGGGGTATGTCGTTCGTTTCTCTAATGAGTTGTGCTACGGGAGCAACACTGTCCATTACCTGACCATTAATCAATATGTCACCGGTCTCCATCGCATTGAGAAGACGAATATCGACAGGGGAGATACCTACAGCTTGTGCCAATTTGTCCATCTGTCCTTCATGAGCGAAACAAGCTTGAACCACCCCAAATCCGCGCATTGCTCCACAAGGTGGATTGTTGGTTCTAACTGCGTATCCATCTACAACGGCATTGCGACATTTGTAAGGGCCTTGAACATGAGTGACACCATTGATGAGAACTGCACTAGATGTTGAGGCATATGCACCACCGTCAAACACCATGCGTGATTCAACTTTGACGAGGCGCCCTTTCTCGTCGGCGTGATGGCGCATCCATACTTTTGCCGGATGTCTGTGAACGTGACCAAAGAAGCTTTCTTCTCGGCCGTACTGCATTTTGACTGGCCGCTTTGTGCGAAGGGCCAAAAGCGCTGTATGCACTTGAAGACTGATGTCTTCACGAGCACCGAAGGCACCACCAACTCCTCCAAGTACGAGTCGCACTTGAGATTCAGGGAGGTTTAGACATGCAGCCATTTGCTTTTGGTCTTCGTGTAGCCATTGGGTAGCCACGTACACCTCAACACCGGCACCATCTGCATCGGGAACTCCGAGGGCAGATTCAGTTCCAAGGAACGCCTGATCTTGCATCCCAATGATGTATTCACCCTCCACAATATGGACACCGGTCACTGACGGATCTCCAGAAACAATCTGTTGCCTGCGAATAATGTTTCCCTCTGGGTGTATCTCTATCGCTGTGCCGTCGATACAAGTCTCTGGGTCAGATACAACGGGCAGAAGTTCGTATTCCACCTGTATTGCTTGTAATGCTCTTCTGCATGTCTCTGGGTGATCAGCCGCTACTGCTGCAATGGGTTCTCCCATATATCTGACCACGTCTGAAGCGAATACAGGCTGATCTTGACTGATGAGCCCATACGTGGGCTTGCCTGGTACGTCGGCTGCGGTAACGACGGCCTCCACACCGTCGATCTTGAGCGCCTGAGAAATGTCAAGCGAAATGATTTTGGCATGAGCATGGGGAGATCTAAGAGTGGCCCCCCACAACATGTTGTCTGCCCACATGTCAGAAGTAAACGCAAAATCGCCTCTTACTTTTGCTGCTCCGTCAGGACGAAGAGCGCTGGTACCTAAAACCGTGCGATGAGTTTTTGTAGTGCTCATAACTATTTATTCCTATCGGCAATCACTTTGTCGACAGCTGCAAAGATTCGTCCATAACCGGTGCACCGACAAATATTTCCTGACAACGCTTCCTTGACTTCCAACTCTGAAGGAGAGGGATTCTCATCAAGTAAATGATGCACCGCCATGACCAGACCTGGGGTGCAGAACCCACACTGAACTGCACCTTCATCGATAAATGCTTGCTGTACATCTGTCAGAGATCCATCTGGCTGTAATCCTTCTACTGTTGCAATGTCAGATTCAGTGGCTGATGCTGCCAGTACTAAACAACTACAGACTGCAGATCCATCAAGAAACACTGTGCAGCTGCCGCACTCACCCTGCTCACACGCACCCTTAGCTCCAGGTAGCCCGAGTCGTTCGCGGAGTACGTACAACAAGCTTTCGCCCACCCATGCATCTTTTACTTGATGTTCTGTGCCGTTTATCTTTAGCGTGTAGATCTCGTTCATTGTGAACTCCTTTGAAGAAGGCGTGTAGCCAAAATGCCAACAGCGTGTCTTCGGTAACTTGCTGTTGATCGATGATCATCTATAGGTCGAGATTCTGAGCCCACAAGTTCCCCAAAGTGTTTGGCATCATCAGATGAAACACTCAATGGATGAGCGCCAAGTGAATTCGCCCATTTCTCCGCTTCACGACAACGAATAACGGTGGGGCCAACAGAACCTAGAGCAATGGAAACCTCCCCATTATGAACTTGTAGACACGCCGAGGCCACTGAGATAACCATTGCGTTTCTTACTCCAACCTTTGCGTAACCTTGCCAGCCGTTTGGAACAGCTACTGATACGCCGGTAATGATTTCGTTAGGTTGTCTGTTGCTGCGTTTTGGTCCCACCATAAATTCGTCAAATGAAATAGAACGACTCTGGTGGGCAGAGGCCAAATGCACGGTGGCGTTCATTGCAGACAACACAGGCAATGTGTCTCCAGCAGGAGAACAGGTTCCTAGGTTTCCTCCAATTGTTCCTGCAGCACGAATCTGTGGTGAACCCACTGTTCTGCTTGCCTGAGCGAGGGCTGGCAAGTATTGCGCAATAGTTCCAGTTTCTAACTCGTGATGGGTGACTCCCGAACCAATGAAAATGTGCTGTTTCTTCGAGTCAATTGTCCATGTGGATAGTTCATTGACCTGCTTCAGGGAGATGACATTTTCGGGTCTTCTGTGATTGAAATTCACCTCCACCATGAAATCTGTTCCACCGGACAACAGAGCGGCACTGTTGTCTTTATCGAGAAGCTCAAGAGCTTCTTCTAGAGAATGAGGTATGTGCACTGTCACGATGAGAGCCTTTCATGTAATTTCTGAGATGCTTCTGCAGCCTTTGCGCGAATCTCTTGAATATCAAATTGCGTGGGCTCGCCATTGTCGACAACTTTTTTGCCGTTGATCTCTACATCAACACAGCGAATCCCAGGAGTGAACGCAACGTGCCATGGACTATCCACATGATCGTATGACCATGTCACGACGTCGTGCTTCACCTCAGGAAAGAACTGTTCTCCATTGAGCAACCAATTCCACGCTGATTCTGGTGATGCCTCAATGTTTGATTCTCGGTGTCTGGCATAGGCCAGACGGAATTCTTCAAGCATGTCAGCACCGATTCCATCCGTGCCAAGGACTACCAGGTTGTTCTTGATGGCTGGGTGTGCATATCCAACAGCGTTATTCATGTTGGATCGAGGATTATGTGCAAGCGTTCCAGCGAGGGGAGTGTCTAGATATATGCCATGCACCAGTAACCAGTTGTCCCTCGCTAGTAGTTGTAAACGGCGACCAGCATCTTTGTCTTCTGGTCCCTCAGCGACATGAATATGAACTCCCACGCCAAGCTCCTCTGCGGCAGAAGCGGCGGCGTTCAGTGTTTCATCAGAACAAGTAAACGCGGCATGAACACCAATCA
>JALRGJ010000053.1:0-2918 GCA_023253435.1 Ilumatobacteraceae bacterium
TGAGAAAGCCGCGCGTGGACTAGCCGCGCCTCAGGTCAGTGACCACCCCACCGCTGACTCGCACCAGTTCATTTGGTTCAATCGCAAAGTTGTCGTTCCACGTTCCCGCTGCCGCCCACACCTCGTCGTACTGCAACAAGTCCGGGTCAACGAACACACGCAGTTGGGTTGTGTGACCAAACGGAGGCACGCCTCCGATGGGAAAACCAGTAGCGGCACGAACCGCATCTGCATCTACACGTGAACACTTCACACCACCAGCTGCTGCCGCCAACTTTTTTTCGTCAAGTTGGTTAGAGCCACTCACAAGGGCCATCACAATTTCATCGTCCACGCCAAACACAAGACTCTTCACAATTTGACCTACTGAAACTCCAATGGCGTTTGCAGCATCTTGGGCAGTCTTTGTCCCCTCTGGGAATTTACGCACCACAATCTCTAGGCCGGCGCCATGAGCGGCAACCATTACGCGCTCTACATTGGGGTGAATTTTCTCTTGGGACATGCGTTGCAAGGTTACGCAATTGGCCTAATATTTAAGGAACGAGAGGGAGTATCCCTTCACCACGGTGTCGTCATCACGATCGCAAGATCCGGCACATGGGGGCGAAAGCCCGGGAGAGACTTTCGGCAAGAAAATAACCATTTGCCGAAGGAAAACCATGAAATGTCCCCATTGTTCAACCGCTCTTGTGATGTCAGATCGCCAAGGGATTGAGATTGATTATTGCCCAGATTGTCGAGGTGTCTGGCTTGACAGAGGCGAACTCGACAAATTGATCGAGCGCGCAAACGCACAGTTGTCTCAGCCATCTCGCAAGCGACACGACGACGATGACGACTACAAACGCCCCAAATACGTTGTGTACCCGAAGAAGAAAAAGAAAGTCTCCAGTGTGCTGGGTGAAATTTTTGACTTCGGCTAATTGTTCTATTTGTCAGATTTAAAAATTTAAGTAAAAGGAATACATGTTTAAGAACACAGCGAAGACCACAGTTCTTCTCGCCGCCCTTGGCGGACTCATAGTTGGAGTTGCCTCCCTCCTCGGAGGTGGAAGTTCAAGCGCTGTCATGTTTGGACTAGTGATCGCCCTTGTCATGGTGGGCGGCTCGTATTGGTTTAGCGACAAACTGGCACTTGCCTCTGCAAAAGCACAAGTCATTACTGAGGCAGACCATCCAGAGTTTTACGGAATGGTTAGAGACTTATCTCAACGTGCAGGCTTACCTATGCCACGAGTTGCTGTGTCGCCAAGCGAACAGCCAAACGCATTTGCAACAGGGCGAGGCCCCAATAATGCAGTGGTGTGTGCCACTCGTGGACTTTTGCAGTCACTCACACGAGACGAAATTGAAGGTGTGATGGCTCACGAACTCATGCATGTACGCAACAGAGACATTCTGATTGGATCAGTTGCTGCTGCAGTTGCCACTGCAATTTCATCTATCGCACAAATGGCAATGTTTGCCACCATGTTCTCTGGGGGCAGCGACGATGAAGATCGCCCAAATCCTTTGGCCATCCTTCTGGTGTCAATGTTGGCTCCACTTGCAGCAAGCCTGATCCAAATGTCCATCAGCAGAAGCAGAGAATTTGAAGCAGACCGCAGTGCTGCAGAACTACTGCAAAATGGTGAGCCACTGGCTAAAGCTCTAGAGAAAATTGAAGTGCTAGCGGCTCGTTCACCCATGCAAGTATCTCCTGCACAAGCACAGGCATACATTCACAATCCACTAGCGGAAATGCATGCTCGTCGCGGAAGTGGGGTCAACGTCTCTCGCTTGTTCTCTACGCACCCAGCCACAGAAGAACGTATTTCTCGACTTCGGGCGATGACTTTCTAGTCCTCAACCTCAGCAGGACCACTAAACACAAAAAGCCCGGCTCCTATGAGCGAGATCACACCAGCAACTAGGTACGGAGTGTCGTAATTGCCCGCAGCATCTCGGATAGACCCAATCAGAATGGGGCCAATCGCTGTTCCCGTGAGCGATACCAGCCCCGAACGCGCAGAAATTCTTGCGTAATCTTTCACGCCAAATCGTTGAGCAATCAATAATGACTGCATCATCAACACATTTCCTACCATTGCGCCAAAAAGGGCAATGGAAATGAACAGTGCCGCAGTGTTGTGCATTTGACCGATCAACACAATTGAACTGCCCTGCACTACCGCAATAAAGACCATAAATTTTGCTAACGGAAACCGAGGAATGATTCGCCCACCCACCAAACGAAATATCACGCTTGATCCAGAAAGCACCGAGGTAGCCAACGCCGCCGTCTCTTTAGTGGTTCGCTCCTCAACAAGTTTCACAATTTGCTGAATTGCTCCAACTTGGCTCCCCATCACCAACACGTAACCAATGGTGACTATCCAAAAGAATCGTGTCTTGATCGCATCATCCATTGGGGTACCAGGGAGTTCCATCACATGATTTTCTGGCCGTGGCTCACCATCTGGCATCCAATTCAAATCTGCTGGGTCAGCCCGAATAAGCAAAAAAGTGGGAACACTCATCCCAAATAGCCACAAAAGCGCAAGCAGTGGAGCCGCGCCGTTAAGAGTTTGTGAGTCAATCAGTGACTTAATAATCGGTGACAAGACAATGCCTCCCACCGACAAGCCAGAACTAGCTGCGGCAATAGCTGACGCTCGTTTTGAATGGAACCAACGAGTGACAACCGTTGTGGACAGAGTGAGACCACACGCAGACCATGCAATGGCAAATACCCCATACACCACATAAAGTTGCCACTTCTCTTGAACATGTCCGAGGCCCCACAGCGACAATGCACCCACTACAGCACCGCCGTAGACAATTTGTCGAACGTCATATTTAGTGATCATTCGTGCCACAACAACGTTCCAAATTCCTCCCACCAAGAAGAAGAATGTTGTCGCAACAGAAAGTGA
>JALRGJ010000053.1:2928-7171 GCA_023253435.1 Ilumatobacteraceae bacterium
AGTGAAGACACCTTCCAATCTGGATGTTCATTGCTCAACGCATTGAGATACACCGACATCCCATAAAAGCCAAGTGCAGAGCCAAAGAATGAGAGCAGGAAGCAGCCGCCCACCACCCACCATCCAGGAAATTTCCCTTTCGGCGCGAAATACACTCGCGACGCTTGTGGTGCTGCATCTGACCCCATGGGGCTCACCCTAGACGAGGGTGTTGATCAGATCACTAAGTGAGAGTGTTAGACGAATGCTGCGTAGCCGTCGCGTTCAAGAATGTCGGCAAGCTCTGGTGAACCTGATTTCACAATTCGGCCAGCTGACAAAATATGAATCACATCGGGCTTCAATTCTTCAAGCAAACGAACATAGTGAGTAATTGCTAAGACTCCAAGATTGTTCTCGTGTGTTGCGGCCTCTACTCTGCGCGCACAATCACGTAGCGCGTCAATGTCTAACCCAGAGTCCAATTCATCAAGAATTGCAATCTTTGGTTCCAGAACACCAAGTTGAAGTGTTTCATTGCGCTTCTTTTCGCCACCAGATAAATCAACATTCAACGCACGAGATACCAATTCGGCATCAAAATTAATCCGCGATGCTTCAGACGAAATTGTGGCAGTCAACCCAGAGATATCCCTTTTTCTCGCTTTCAAAGCTTCACGCAAAACTTCATCTACATGCACGCCAGGTACTTCTGTGGGGTATTGCATCACCAGATGCAACCCGGCAACAGCACGCTCCCAGGTGTGCAAGGACAACATGTCGACGCCATCGAGTGTGACGCTTCCCCCAAGAACCCTGTAGCCAGGCTTTCCCATGATGATTGCAGAGAGGGTGGACTTGCCCGCGCCGTTTGGCCCCATGATGGCGTGCACTTCACCGCTATTAATGGTGAGATCAATCCCCTTCAGAATCTCTTTGTCGCCAACAGCAGCCCGGAGACCTTTGATTTCTAGTGTGCTCATTTCGAGCCTCCTCGTGTGACTACAACTTTTCCGTTTTCCACCGCTGCCCTAAACACTTCTACCGGCTGAGTTGCTGGCAAAGTATCTGGCATTCCAGTTTCCAAACTGAATGCACTTCCGTGTTTGAAGCACTCAAGTTGTTTTGACTCGCACCACACAATTCCCTCGGAGAGAGAGATATTGGCATGACTGCATGTATCTGCGATAGCAAATACCTCGTCATCAATTCGAACCACTGCAACAGCAACACCATCTACATCAAACTTTCGAGCTTGACCAGATTCCAAGTCATCAAATGCACAAACAATGCTCATCGCACACCCTCCGCATCTAACTTCTGCGCAACCGCATCACGAAGTGGATTCGTGTCGAGGCCACGAGGCAAACGATCAAGCACATCATTAAAAAATCCAAAAACAATAAGACGTTCTGCAATCTCTGGTGGCACTCCCCGACTCTCCAAATAAAACCGCTGTTCTTCGTCTATGGAGCCCACAGTGCTGGCATGACTGCATTTCACCTCATTGGTTTCAATCTCCAAATTGGGAACGCTCTCTGCCCAAGCACCATCACCCAATGTGAGATTGCGATTGGTTTGAAATGCCTCAGCGTGTGCAGCGTTTTTCTCAATCTTGATAAGACCGGTGTACACGCTACGCGCAGTGCCACCTACTGCGCCTTTGAAGAGAAGATCGCTGTATGTGCGAGGCGCTTGGTGAATTTGCAGAGTACGAAAATCATGCATTTGAGTTCCACTTGCAAAGTACAAAGCCAACTGCTGAGCACTTGCGCCTTGTTCTACTAGTCGAGCCTCAGCGCGAACACGTGCATAATCCCCGCCCAAAGCAATGGTGTTGAGTCGAACTGTGGAGTCCCGATATCCCACACTCTGCTGATGTCCGATTTTCCAGGTGTTGATGCCTAGTTCATTGATGGCCACATAGTTCACTCTGGCTGCCTTGGCAGCACGCACCTCTAAAACGGGAACTACAAGGGAGTGAATTCCGTTAGCTGAAACAAAACGCTCTACCACTGTGACTTCAGCGTCTTCGCCAGCATCAATAACTAAACGTGGATATGCAACAACGCCATCTTTATCAATGGTGTGAACAATCTCGATTACTTGATCGACACTTTTTCCCCGAGGTATCGCGATAGTGATTTCTTCACCGTGTTGCGCATTGAGTTCAGCAAAAACATCAGCCGGCTTCTGCATTGCAATGCCGGCGAGAGATTTAGCGGTGCGCCATGCATCTGCACCAATGGTTTCGGTACGTGCTGCGTCAAGAGAAAACTGATCGAGGTTGAGATCTCCGATTCGGCTGTAACGCCAAATCTCTTCTTCTGCGCTGGGGAGTATGGGGGTAATTGTCATAAAAGTTTCGTTATTTCTTGCGGCGCCACCATCGACGCTTTTTTGATTGTTCGTTTTGTATGTCCATCAATACCTGTGCACCCACGCTGTTGATGATGTCTTCTGCAGCATCAAGCACTGCTGCAGCAGAACCATCGTCCAAACCGGGAACGTCTTTAGCAACTGGTGGTGCAACGACACCGCTGTGCACCCAACCTGCATCTGCAAGCCTGCGCTCAAAACTGTCGCACGGTTCTGGGCAACGCCAAGGGGCTTCTGGAGCCTTATCTAAGTTGCACTTACGCACTGCATCTCCGTTTGCGTAGGTACGACTCTCGTAATGCTTACATTCTGTCCGCATTCCCATAACACAGAACCCGTTAGCAATTAGCCAACAGATCCCTCCATTTGCAGTTCAATAAGGCGGCTCCACTCCACTGCATATTCCATTGGCAAAGTACGAGTCACTGGCTCGATGAAGCCATTGACCACCATGCTCATAGCTGCTTCTTGGGTGAGACCACGACTCATGAGATAAAACAACTGCTCGTCTGCAATCTTTGACACTGTTGCCTCGTGTCCAATCTCTGCGTCCTTCTCGCCAACTTCCATATACGGCAAAGTGCGACTTTCACTGTCACCATCGAGAATCAGCGCATCACATTGCACGTGACTCTTGCATCCGTGTGCGCCTTCGTCTACTCGCACAAGTCCACGATAGGTAGTGATTCCGCCATCTTTTGAAATGGACTTTGACACAATCTTTGATGTTGTCTCTGGTGCTGCATGCACCATTTTTGCTCCGGCATCTTGATGTTGGCCTGCACCTGCATATGCAACGGAGAGGACCTCACCGGTTGCCTTTGGCCCCACCAGGTACACACTTGGATACTTCATGGTGAGCTTTGAACCGATGTTGCCATCAATCCATTCCATATGGCCTTCTGCCTCAACGCGAGCACGCTTTGTTACCAGGTTGTAGACGTTTGGTGACCAGTTCTGAATTGTGGTGTATGTGACTCGAGCGGATGGCTTGACCACAATTTCCACAACAGCCGAGTGCAGTGAATCGCTTGTGTAGACCGGCGCAGAACATCCTTCGATGTAGTGCACTTTTGCGCCTTCATCGGCGATGATCAACGTGCGCTCAAACTGTCCCGCATTTTCAGAGTTAATGCGGAAGTACGCCTGCAATG
This sequence comes from Ilumatobacteraceae bacterium, assembly GCA_023253435.1. GTDB lineage: Bacteria > Actinomycetota > Acidimicrobiia > Acidimicrobiales > Ilumatobacteraceae > UBA2093. Next base: position 6,441 of record JALRGJ010000053.1, read on the forward strand.
GCATCTCACATTCCACTCCGGGAGGCACATAAATAAATGATCCACCAGACCACACTGCGGTGTTTAACGCAGAGAACTTGTTATCTCCAGGAGGAATAACTGTTCCAAAGTATTGCTTCACCAAATCTGGATACTCACGCAATGCAGTGTCCATGTCGCAGAACAAAATTCCTTGCTTCTCAAGGTCTTCGCGGTTGCGGTGAAACACAACTTCAGATTCATATTGAGCAGTGACTCCCGCGAGATACTTTCTTTCTGCCTCGGGAATTCCCAACTTCTCGTATGTGAGTTTCATCTGCTCTGGTAGATCGTCCCATTCATCAACCTGAGCAGTGGCAGGCTTTAGGTAGTAGTAGATGTCTTGAAAATCGAGATCTGGCATGTTGTCGCCAAACCATGGCGCCATTGGCTTGCGATCAAAAACACCAAGACTTCGCAAACGCAATTGGGTCATCCACTTTGGTTCACCCTTCCACCATGAAATTTGTTCAACAACTCGATCTGAGAGTCCTTTTTCTGGCTCGAAGGCATATTCCACCTCGTCGCTCCAGCCAAGGCTGTACTTACTGAGATCTAGATCAAACGAAGTCACGGGGAGTGTCCTTTTGTGTGGTGATAGCCCGACGGGTGCCGGGGGTATTTGCACTACCGCCATAGTAACAATTACGAAACCCCATGCCACATCGGGCTCACAGATAGCGTGACTATTTCTTATGGAACGCTTTGGCCTC
>JALRGJ010000054.1 GCA_023253435.1 Ilumatobacteraceae bacterium
TGTACGACGAGGATGATGACTGGAGTTGGACGCCCTCAATTCAGTGCTGTTTTAGAGAGCGCTGAAACCGCGAGAGAAATGGGCAAACATGTGTGGGCGGACGGTGGCGTTCGGTATCCACGTGACGTTGCATTGGCAATAGCGGCAGGTGCAGCCAGCGTCATGTTTGGTTCTTGGTTAGCCGGAACATACGAATCTGCAGCCGACACATTGCGCGACACAGAGGGACGCTTGTACAAAGAGAGTTTTGGTATGGCTTCCAATCGTGCGGTGAAGAATCGCACCAGGTCAGAATCAGCTTTTGAGCGGGCAAAAAAAGAGTTATTCGAGGAAGGCATTAGCACCTCGCGCATGTACTTAGATCCACAACGACCCGGTGTAGAAGACATTCTCGACCAGATAGTCGCCGGACTCCGTTCTTCATGCACATATGCAGGCGCAGCCAACCTTGAAGAATTTCATCAACGTGCGGTCGTAGGAATACAAAGTTCAGCGGGTTATGACGAAGGTCGCCCGCTTGGAACTAGCTGGTAGCAGTGACCGTTATAGCCATCGATGGACCAGCGGGTGCTGGTAAATCCACTGTGGCCAAGTTGGTAGCCCAACAGACCGGTTTGCCGTATCTAGACACTGGCGCAATGTACAGATGCGTTGCATTGGCTGTTTTGAATGCTGGGGTGAAGATTGATGACGAACATGCGGTGGGAAAGATTGCACAGGATGTCACCATTGAGTTGATAGACGACAAAGCAATTCTCAATGGAGTAGATGTTTCTAGCGATATTAGGAATCCAGAAATTAACTCCGTGGTCAGCGTGATCGCTGCACATTCCACGGTTCGACAAGCAATGCGCAGCCAGCAACAGAAGTGGATTCACAGTATGGCGGGTGGGGTTGTTGAAGGGCGAGATATCGGAACAGTTGTGTTTCCTAATGCCGAATGCAAAATTTTTCTCACAGCTTCTCCAGAAGTTCGGGCACAACGTCGAGTGGACCAATCTGGTGGCGATGTGCAACAGGTTGCATCATCAATTGCTGAACGTGATCGCATAGATTCCACGAGGTCTGATTCACCACTCAAACCATCAGCCGATGCGCACATTGTTGACTCGAGCACTATGACCACGGAACAAGTAGTTGCCTGCATTGTGAATATCTTCAAAACATTCGGGGAGGATGCTGATGGCTGAAGTCAATAGCCATATGGCAGGACAACATTTTTTTAGCAAACTTCTGTATCGAGTCATTCGTGCACTCGTGGTGGGTGTGAGTGTGGCATACACACGGGCAACTGTGGTCGGCAGACACAACATTCCTAAAGAGGGTGCTTTTTTGTTGGCTCCCATTCACCGCTCCAATATCGATACGCCTCTAGCTGCTTATGTAACGCGCAGAAGGCTTCGCTTCATGGGGAAAGACTCATTGTGGAAAGTGCGCCCTATTGGGTTTATCCTCTCGGCGCTTGGAGCGTTCCCTGTCACTCGTGGAAGCGCAGATCGAGAAGCACTTAAGCGTTGCATCGCTGTTCTTGAAGCTGGCGAGCCTCTTGTTCTATTTCCTGAAGGAACTCGCCAGTCGGGCCCAGAAGTTCAGCCGTTATTCGACGGAGCTGCGTACGTTGCAGTGAAAGCTGGTGTACCCATCATTCCCGTAGGAATCGGAGGCTCTGAAGGGGTGATGCCAAAAGGATCAAGAATGATCTATCCAAAGAAATGTGTTCTCATCGTGGGAGAAGCTCTGACGGCCCCTCGAGATGAAAATGGCAAAGTAGCGAGGTCTGCAGTCAAAGATGTTACGGACCGGTTGTCACAAGAACTACAAAGACTCTTTGATGAAGCCCAACAATTAGCTGGTACTCCGAACAAGCACGGCTAGTCCTGCAGAAAAATTTTCATCAACTGGGTGAGATGCATGGGGTCATCGGCTCCGCAGAGCTCACGTGCTGAGTGCATCGATAGTTGAGGAACTCCAATGTCTATTGCTTCAATACCCAATTTTGTGGCAGTTATTGGACCAATAGTGGAGCCACACGGCATGTTGTTCTTCGAAACAAATGTTTGGAGTGGCACGTTGTATCGCTTCGCAACTGAACGAATATGTGCAGCACCACGAGCCGACGTGGCATATCGCTGATTTCCGTTCAATTTTAATGCCGGACCATCGTTAGGTCTTGGTGCGTGCTTGGGATCATGTCGTTCTGTGTAGTTGGGGTGCACGGCGTGTGCATTATCTGCACTCAAACACCAAGAACTGCGTCGCTTGTCAAAAGACTGCCCCAATGACCATTGGAACTTATTACTGAGTAATACGAGTACTTCTTCAAGCAGTGTTCCTCCTGCGCCAGTAACACTGTCCGAGCCAACCTCTTCGTGATCGCTCAGGATGACAATCTGCGTGTGATCTGACCTATTTGAATGAATGAGCGCTGAAATTGCTGACCAACACGACAGTTGGTTATCGAGACGGGCACTACAAAAAAGAGAAGAATCAGCGCCAAGCAGAGAAGGGCGGTAGAGGTCAAACAGGTGAGCATCAAATGCAGCAATGTCTGTGGACTTTGTGCGAGCAGACAGCCACTCAATAAATCCGGGAGTCTGTGTTCCCCAGATCGGATTCATATGCTGATATCGATCCAGTAGTAATCCTCTGTCCGATATTTCCCGATCTAGATGAATTGCCAATTGGGGCACTCGTGCCAGGGGTTCTGCAATATTGAACAATTGGACATCTCCGTCAGACGTCACAATTCGTCCCGCGATACCAAGATCTCGGTCAAGCCAAGAATTCAGAAGTACGCCACCGTAGATCTCTATTCCGAGTTGTGACCAGCCTGAATGAGCAATGTCTGGATTGGGCTGAATACGAAGGTTAGGGGAGTCGGTATGCGCACCAACCAAACGCAAACTGCCCTGAGATGTCCCTATTCTCCAAGCGATCAAAGAGCCATCGACTCTTATGTAGCCACAATCAGGCAGCTCAGAGTCGTACCTCTTCATCTCGCTGAAGCCATGATTTTCAAGCTCAAAAGTTGCATTGGCCACAACGTGAAATGGAGTAGGAGAGTTATGTATCCACTCGGATAGTTGTTCAAGGGAGAGATCAGCCATGAAAGAGTCCAATGGGTAAACCGGTGCCCCGAAGATGAGCGATTTCGTTGAGTGACAGCACACTTCTTTCACCAGACGATGCCGCAGCGATTCTGTGTATTGAGGTGTAATTGGGATAGAAGAATTGTCCGTTGTCGATGTTCAAAATGTGGGAGATGTATTCATTAATGACCCCACCATGACAAGTGACAACAACTCGACCACCCCGATGATTATTGATGATCTCTTCGAGGGAGTTGATTACTCGTTCACGGAATTCTTCTTGATCGCCCTCGCCCTGCCATCCACCTTTGGCCATCTCTTGCCATCGGGGATCATTTTGACGTTTCAGTTCCTCAACGGGAATGTACTCATTAGCCATTTGGTCAAACTCAGCAACGCCGTCAACAACAACAGGAGTCATGCCCTTGAGGGACGCTAAAGGTTCTGCAGTCTGATATGCACGCCTCATTGGGCTGGTGTAAATGGCATCTAGATGCTCAATGTGCATGTAGTCGGCAAATGCACGAGCTTGGGCGTGTCCATCGGCTGACAGTTCAGGATCGGCAGGACCATCCACATTCTCTCTTCTCACTGGAAGACCGTGGCGAACAAGAATTAATTCCATTGTTGTGAAATGATACGGATGTGTGCCCATCACAACCTCATTTAGAGCCCTCTAGTCAGATTTTCTTTGAGCAGACGGGTCCAATCAGTGAGCCCGTGGTGGTGCTTATTCATGGCTCGTTGGATAGAGGAGCAGGAATGATCCGTCTAGCGCGACGGATACAGACCACTCACCATGTGATTCGATTTGATCGACGAGGTTACGGAAAATCTCAACCGCATCCTGGGCCCTACTCCGTACAAACCAATGCTCTTGATGTCATCGAGTTAATCGGCGAAAAGTCGGCAGTACTGATTGGACACAGTTTTGGCGGCAACATTGCGCTGGCTGTTGCTCAAGCATTGCCACATCAAGTCCTTGGTGTCTCTACATATGAAACACCTTTGTCGTGGTTGCCTTTCTGGCCTAACACCACAGCTGGAGCACTTGCTTCATCCTCCACACCTGAGGAGGCTGCGGAGAAATTTATGCGTCGCTTGATTGGTAACCGGAGATGGGACGAACTGCCTGAAAAGACCAAAGACGCTCGTAGGCGTGAGGGACCTGCATTGTCCGAGGAACTGCGTACTCTTCGCATGAGTTCTCCCTGGGATGCTGACGCAATTTCATGTCGAGTGATTGCGGGTTATGGCAGCAAAGCTCAACCACATCACAAAGACGGAGCAGTCTGGCTAGCCCGGCATCTCTCACATGCATCAAACGCAGTTATCGAAGACGCAGGTCATGGGGCTCATAATTCTCATCCACAAGAATTTTACGAACTTCTCGTGAAGCCTCATTTAGATACGGCTGGCACCTTTAATGAGACGTCTCGACCAAAAAAAGTGCACTGAATTTCAAAAGAGTCACCCATTGCCGCCTGTCCATCGGTTTTCACTTTGTTCACACAATCTGTGATTGATGCCCGTTGGGTGAACCCAGCCAAGGCAAGCGCAGCAAACAGAACCAGCGAAATGATTTTTCCGACGATGCTGGAGACCACCTTCATCAAGATCAGACCAATCACAACGGACCCGATAGATACGCCTAAAGCAATGTTTTTGATGGTTTCGGCTGTAGGTATCCCAAAGATTGAACTCATATTGACACCATAGATGCCCCGAAGCCCGTAGCGTTGTCTCTATGTCCGGAGCGGATTTCTCGGTTGCAATATTGATTGGTGGCGATAGTTCCCGAATGGGAACACCAAAGGCAACTTTTGAAATTGAAGGACTTTCTATGGCTGCAAGAGTGGCCTCTGCAGCAAGAGAATCTGGGGCATCAGAAATTCTTTTCGTCGGTGGGCAAAAGACACTCACAAAAGGACTTGAGGGCAAATGGGTGAAAGATTTGTATCCGGGCGAGGGACCACTCGGAGGAATTATCACCGCATTGAAATCCGCCGAGAATGACTGGGTAGTTGTCTTGTCATGTGACATGCCGTTTATTACAGGGGCAGTTGTTTCAAGTCTTGTCAGTGCCCTTGCCGATGCCCAAGCAACAGTGGGTCGCACAGACAGTCTCAATTGGTTGTGTGCCGCATGGTCTAAGTCTGAATGTCTCACAACCTTGCAATCTGTCTGGAAGCGTGAAGAACGTGCGGTGCGAAGAGCAGCGGTTCTTCTCGACGTTGCAGAGGTTCCTGTGCCGGCAGTTGCGGTGAGAAATATCAATTCACCGGCAGATCTCATTGACAACGGCGACGAAACTACAATCTAGAAATGCCTTCCAAAGAAATCAGCATCGCAGAACTTGCTGCAACATCAGATGCCGTCGTGATCGATGTGCGAGAGATTGATGAATATGTAGCCGGACATATTCCAGGGGCAATCAATATTCCACTCAGCACGGTTCCTGACAACATTCAGAACATGACTATCGCTTCGGTTGTTCATCTTGTATGTCAAGCCGGTGGCCGTAGTGCTCGGGCCTGTGATTTTTTGGAGTCACAAGACGGAGTACATGGAACCACATTCATAAATGTGGCGGGAGGCACAAGTGGCTGGATTCTCGAGGGAAACGATGTCGTCACAGGAGACCAACCGTTCTGAAATTGTGCATCAGTACATCGATACAAACGCACTCCTTTCAGAATTTGTTCAGCAGGCACTCAGTGAGCCTTTTTATTATTTAGACACAGAGTTCCACAGGGAAAAGACATATTTCCCTCAGTTAGCTCTTGTTCAAATTGCGGTGGCAGGATCCATTGCGATCATTGATCCATTACGAGTTGATGCCGAGATTCTGAGACCACTTTTAGAAGGTAGTGGCATGTGCGTATTGCATGCCGCTCAGCAAGATCTAGATGTGATGTCACAAAGTTGGGGATTCATACCTTCGCGCATCATCGACACACAGTTATGCGCAGGTTTCATTGGCTATTCCCAGCCCTCCCTAGCATCACTCTTGCAAACATTTTTGAAAGTTTCAGTTCCAAAAGGTGATCGTCTGACTGATTGGCTCAAGCGCCCTCTGACCAAAGATCAACTGTCATATGCGGCATCAGATGTTGCCTATCTCGCAGAGTTAAATGCCGCTATTTCGGAGCGACTCCACGAATTGGGTCGTTGGGAATGGGCGCTCGAGGCGTGTGAAGAACTCAGAAAAAAACCAACGGGTCCGAACATGCCTGAAGATGCATGGCTAAAAGTGAAAGATATCCGTACCCTAAAAGGTCGTTCCCGATGGGTGGCTCAGTCTGTTGCCGCATGGCGGGAACGCAGAGCCATGGACATGAACTTGCCACCTCGACATGTACTGTCAGATATTGCAATCCTTGGCATCGCTCAACGTGCTCCTCAGACGAGCGAGGATCTCCTGCAAAGCAGAGGAGTTGATAACCGTCATCTCAGTTCAGGTCATGGGAAATCACTACTTGAAGCTGTATCTGAAGGCATATCACACTCCCGAGAAGGGGAGCTTTCGTTTCCTTCTGGAGATGGCGAGGATCTGGACAAAACAATGAGACCCGCCATCACCCTGGTATCAGCATGGGTCACTGAGCTGGCCAGACAGAGCAGTCTCGATGCGGGACTATTGGGCACTAGGAAGGACATCATCGATTTGCTGTCTGGGAGTCCGGGTGCTCGGATGCGCACTGGCTGGAGGGCCGACATCGTTGGTCACGACATTGAGGACCTCGTGGCTGGACGCAAGGCTTTGACGTTTACCGTTGAAAATGGGGGCAACGGGCTTCGTTTAGTGGAAGTTGCAGACTAAAAGAGTCACCAATTTCTGGATCTCCCCGTGTAAACTTGAACGGATTGTCCATACGGCACTTGTGCCACACACTGTTCGGAGACCGACCATGAAAAAGGGTCGACATCGCCGGTTTGAAGACGCGCGGACATTGAAGCAAGCAGGCCCTAGCGCCGCAGATGT
>JALRGJ010000055.1 GCA_023253435.1 Ilumatobacteraceae bacterium
ACGGCGCCAGTCGAACTTGTCAACTGCGTGCTCGAGGCCAAGGTTGCCTTCTTGGATGAGATCGAGGAGATCCATACCTTGTGGCAATGGATAACGACGAGCAATAGAAACCACCAAGCGGAGGTTGGAGCGAATGAAGCGATCCTTTGCGGCTGCAGCATTGCGCAGGTCGCGACGCAGAGCGGCTCCGCGCTCGCCATTTTCAATGCGTTGAGCAGCCTCGCGGCCGGCTTCGATTGCCTTGGAGAGCTCGCGCTCGTCTTCAGCGGTCAGCAAGGCCACCTTGCCGATGTCGTTCAGATAAAGACCAATTGAGTCGTTCATAGTGTTTTGTTTAACCGTTTTGTAGTTCAGCTTGTTCCCACGTAATCCGTGGCAACGGGCACATAGGTCCAACAAAGAGGGGATTCTCCATGTCGGGGGGATTGGAGACAATAACAGGTGGAAGTGTCCTTGGCTAGACCCAATTTGTCCTTTGGGCCACCAGACGGTAGAAGCAGGCTTTTGGCTCCTACACTCGCCACGTGCCACACGCAAAAACTCGCATTGGCCTCCTTGGGGGCACCTTTGACCCCCCTCACCTGGGGCACCTGGCAGCGGCCCGTGCAGCCCAGCAACAGCTTGGTTTAGACGAGGTTCGCCTCGTGGTGGCCAATGATCCATGGCAGAAATCTGATAGTCGAGAGATCAGCGCAGCGGGCACCCGGCTGAAGATGACCCAAGAGTTGGTGAAAAACATGTCTGGGTTGGTGGCAGACGACTGCGAGATTCTCCGGGGTGGGAAAACATTTACGGCAGACACTGTGGAAGAGATGCACGCAAAATTTCCGAACTCACAGATCTTTCTCATTGTGGGAGCAGATACTGCCGCCCGAATTCATACCTGGAATCGCCCCGAGATAGTGCTTGCGCTCTCTACGCTCGTTGTCGTGAATCGCGGCTCCTCCACAGTGAATCTCCCAGAGATCCCCCATGCACGTGTGGAGCATGTGCACATGGAGCCCGTGAATATCTCCAGTTCTGAACTTCGGGACAAAGTTCGTTCAGGTGTCTCCATTGCTGAATTCACCAATAACGCAATTAGTCAAGTGATCGTTGATGAGCACTTATATACGGTGGCATCGTGACCGCAATTCCCGCGCGTCGTAAACGCCAAATGATTGCGGCAATCTGCTCCTCAGTGGCGGCAGTTGTTTGTTTACCCACCGGAATAGTGATTGGTGCCAACGGGTTACTCAATGACTCAAGTGGTAATAACGTGGAAAACTCAACGGTGACGGAAATTCCCGACACACCAGTGGAACTTTTGGCTGTAACAAAAACTGTTGGTGAAACAATTGCGGTGTCTTCTGCGGTTCTGTTAGCGATTGCTCCCGGAGGTCAAGGCGGAACCATCATTTCTTTGCCCCTTGGTGCATCAGCTGATACCGGCACAGGGGAAGCACCTCGTCGTATTGCTGACAATTTTACTGTTGACGGAATTTACGGATTGAAAGCAGATGTTGAGAATCTTTTAAACATCACCGTGAACTCAGTAGACGACGTGACTGCAATGGAACTAGGTGCTCTGATCTCGTCAATTGGTCCACGTGAAGTAGTGCTGAAGTCGCCAGTAGTGGATACAAGTGATGCCGGTAAAGACCGAACTGTTCTCGATGCCGGAGTCTTGACAGTAACTCCTGATCAAATTGCCGCTGCGCTCGCGGCTAATCAACCAGCTATTCCAGAGATGCAGAGACTTCCTCAAACAAAAGAGTTGTGGTCGGCGATTTCTAAAGCAGGTGTGTCTCCAACAACGGATGCAAGCGCAACCACAAGTTCAGTTCCCACAAATGTTGATCCACCTGCAGACACCGCTGGATATTTCAAAGCTTTGTTGTCTGGCCGCATTGATGTCTGGCAATTTGGTGTCACTCAAATCACCGATGCAGTGAGAAACCCCAATAACTCAGACATGTATGAATTGGATGGGGGAGAAGTTCTTACTGTTATGGCGAGCGTTGTCCCTTCGGCTCTCACCATCGTGTCTAACGACATTGCCGTCATGATAGATGTGCCGTATCCGAGCACAACCTATGCTCGCGAAGCCGTAACACGGCTTGCCTACGTTGGCGCAAATGTTGTGCTTGTTCGTCAGACCTCTGATGCTCCACAAGACCGCACAGTTGTGTATTTCAACGATGAACTGGCCAGGGGAGAAGCGGAAAACTTCGTTGCTCTTATTGGTCCACTTGAATATAAAGCCACCACCGATGTTGTTTCGGGTGTGAATCTTCGCATCGTGTTGGGCAATGATTTTGTCTCGTATCTCAGTAAAGGCTCTCCCATGTCAAGTAGTACAACAAGCACGGTTGCCAAGTGAGTAATCCCTCATCCACCACTTCTGAATCTTTAGAACTCGCTCAGTTCATCGCACAAATTATTGATGAAAAGCAGGGCAGTGAAATTTTGGTATTACCTGTGGGAGAGGTAGTGGGCATCACAGAATATTTCGTGATTGCTACAGCATCTAACCCACGGCTCGTGCGCGCCATCACCGATGCAGTGCTTGGCGATGTACGCGACACATTGGGACGTGGCCCATTGCGCTCTGAGGGTGCAAGGGAACAACAGTGGGTACTCATTGACTACGGCGATGTAGTGGTGCACATTTTTGTTGAAGAGGCTCGACGTTTTTATGAAATCGAGCGCCTGTACAAAGACATCGCTCCCGCAGACTGGGCTGCCACTCAGTAATTTCTGCCAGCCCATTCAAGTCATGGGGGCATCTTGGTATGGTGTGATTTCCCATTTAGGGGCTGTAGCTCAGTTGGCAGAGCGCTTGCATGGCATGCAAGAGGTCACGGGTTCAATTCCCGTCAGCTCCACCATTTTGATGAATTGCTAGAGCGGATCAAACTCGCGCACTCTGTGCACAAACTTTTCTTGTTCGATCAGATGGGGATAGTGGCCCAAATCTGCCCACAGTTCATAAGAAGAGGTGGGTATTGCTCTCTGTAGCCATGACTCATATTCGGCACCCGGATCAATTCCCTGAATTTCTAGATAGGGAACTCTGATCCCACCTATCAGTGCATCCACTTGGGCATCAAGTTCTTCAACAGATGAATCAAAGACTGTTCCCCAAATGCCAAGGACAACTTCTTGATCTGCCTTTCTGTTTCCTTTGATGCGCTCAAGTTCAGTTCCGCTGAGTTGACCGTACATGGAATCAAACAGCATGGAGATCCCCATTTGGAATGTTGGATCGTCGCCCTTGAGTAGTGGCTCTAGTTGTGAGAGTCCATCTTTGAATCCAGATAGCAGTAATGGTTGATCAACATTGATAACTGCACGTGTGGGGAAGAGAGAGCCGTAAGCCGTAACAACAACTCCGCCCATTGAGTGGCCAATGATTAGGGCTGAGTCAACATCTGTGACTCCAGTTGCCAGCAGCGTTTCACGAACATCAGTCGCAAGAGAAATGGGATCATAAGAATCGCCTTTTGGAGATTTCCCATGGCCACGCACGTCTACTGCAACAACGGTGTATGTCGAAGACAAAGGAGCAATGAGTGGTCGCCATGTCTCGCGAGATTCAGTAATTCCGTGAACAAGTACGACGAGCGGGCCGGTTCCAGTGATTTCATGAGCAAGATTCATACATACGAACCTAATAGACGTTGTGGTCAAACTAGTGTTGGAGTGTTATGGGTCAGCACTTGCCAACGGTTTGCGTGGTGATGCGGACCTATGAGCGACCAGTGATGCTGGCTCGTGCTTTGGCCAGTGTGCAAGGCCAAACCTTTGCCGATTGGCATCTTGTTGTTGTGAACAACGGAGGCAATGTAGCCACTGTTGATTCAGTTGTTCGCGTTGCCCAACAGCGCACTCAACCAGGCAATATCACTGTGTTGCACTTACCTGATCGAGTGGGGATGGAAGAAGCCTCAAACCAGGGGCTTGGAGCAACAGATTCAGAATTCTTTGTCATCCATGACGACGATGACTCATGGAATCCCACTTACCTTGAGGTTGCGGTCTCGGCCTTAAAAAATAATCCTGCTGCCACTGCAGTGCTAACTGGGGTGTACCGAGTTCATGAGACCTACAAGAACCAAAAGATGTGGCCGGTTCACATCGAAAAATTTCCCCTCAATGAAGAAAGGCTCACGTATGAGGGAATGATTGGCGGAAATACTTTCCCTCCCATCGCAGCTCTTTTCCGGCGTGCGGTTGTGCAAAAAGTGGGACTGTATGACCCAAGTCTTCCGGTACTTGGCGACTGGGAGTTCAATCTTCGTGCAGTGCGTGAAGGTCCGTTTGTATTCATTCCACAACGTTTAGCTAACTACCACACCCGAACTCCTGAAAGTGAGAGTGCCGCTGGCAACTCCATCATTGTTGGTGAAGATCTGCACCAAAAGATTCGCTTTCAGTTACAAGAAAAATGGAGCCGTGAGCCACTGATTGATGGAGTGAACAAAGGGGAGCTTTCTCGAAGAAAGCAGCAGGAAAATGAAGAGCGTGAGGCTGCGTTGCGAGCGATGCAGCACGGCAGATCCGGTAAGGATCTCGTGCAATCTCTGATGCATGCTGTGACACATCCATTACAAGGGGCACTGAGTGCAATTCGTCTCATTCGAAGAGTGGTGCGATAGCAATGACAACGTCACCCTCAGAGCTTCTTCAACAGCATCCACACGTTGAATTACTTACGCTTGATTTTTTCGACACTCTCGTGACTCGATCTGTGGCACAGCCAACACATGTATTTGGAGTCATGGAACAAGAACTCGTGAGCCGCTTTGGGTCTAGATGGAGGGGGTTTGCTCGCAAGCGTGTGTTGGCAGAGCAGCGCGCACGTGAGCATTCAGCACGCATTGATCCAATCAGAGACATTTCTTTTCAGGAAATTTTGATTGAGCTGGAGAAAGCGCTGGATCTCACAAGAGATGAAGTCAACTTTGTGTCAGAACTTGAACATTTCACAGAAGTGCAACTCACTGTTCCCGTAGCTTTTGGACGAGAACTCACTCGCGAGGCTCAACTCCAAGGTCTGAAAATGTTGATCGTGAGTGACAACTACATGAGTTCTCGTCACCTTGTGGAAGTTGCCCATGCGGCCGGATACTCATGGGTGACTCCCGACCACATTGTGGTGAGTTGTGAGCATGCTGGGTTAAAAGAGAACGGCGCATTGTGGAAGCAAGTGATTGCCCAAGCGAATGTTGCACCCGTAAAGGTTTTGCACGTTGGCGATCACGCAATTGCTGACGGTGAGGTTCCTGCATCGTATGGAATTCACACGCATGTCAATTCAGATATGCGCCGTGTGCACAGGGATATGCACAACACCTCGCCGGCTGTTATTCCGCTGTCTCGGCTAGAGGCACATATTCGTGATCAACGTGCAGGTGATCAATGGGATTCTGCATTGTCGTTAGGTGCGGGACTTGTGGGATTAGTGGTTGCATCTCAGGTAGTTGATGCACTTCGCGTGTGTGAGCAGCGATATGTAACCGCCGTTCATTTTGCTGCACGAGACGGCTGGTTAGCACATCAGGTGTGGAACTCGCTTCGAGAAAAACAGCCTTCGCTGCCACCTGGTTCCTATACCGCGTTCTCTCGTTCTGTGGTGTGGAGATCGGTGTTAACCACAATGACTCCAGAAATTGCACGTCGGTTCATGGGTGATGATGAAACCGTCACGCTTGAAAGACTTGAGCGAAGAGTGTCGTGCTCACTGCGCGCCAACGTCTCTCCGTCAAAAGTATTGAATGCAGATGAAGCACGAGCGATTTTGGTGGAGAACGCAACAGAAGTTGTCGAGGCTTCTCGATCACTAAAACAGCGAGTGCTGGGGTACTTCTCTCGTCAAGGTCTGTTGAAAGATGGGCATCATCTCATTATTGATCTTGGATGGACGGGATCAACGCTTGCCGATATGGCTGATCTTCTCCGTTCAGAAATGGGAGATCGCATCTCATTAGAAGGGCGATTACTGGGCTTGTACTGGGACGCATCGCCAAATAGGCGCCGACTTGCAATGACTGGTTTTGCAATGGATGAATTTCATCCAAACGATGACAATTTGCGATTGCTCGGGATCATCAAACTGCTAGAAGCACTTGTGACAGCGCCACATGGGTCAGTGGTTGATTATTTAGATGCTGAACATAACTATGAGCCGGTGTTGGCAGAGACCGCGCCCGAAGTACATGCGTACACAGTGCTTGTAGGAGATGTTGGAAAACACGCAATCGATACTGCGCTAGCAATTGTGAACGGAACACACCCAAGTGGAGTGACGGCAAACGACATCACAGGTGACGCACTATGGGCTGCAATGATGCAGGTGGGTCACACTCCGCGACCCGATGAAGTGGAGGCGTTATCAGTGATTAGGCATGTCACTTCCATTGATCATGAGGGCGAGGGAAGCCCGATCATTGCCCAGCCTCCAAAGTTTCCGCGCACATTTCCACCACAGCAACTCACTGGCGTATACGACGACCTCATAAGACAGCACTGGTTACAAGGGACAGTGAGTAATTGGACCCAACGAAAGGGTGCTTCATGGATTCCATCCGTGATGTATGCCAAGTGGCCGTTCTTGCATCCTCACTGGATGAACGATTCCGAGAGGATCTGAATCAATGAGTAGTCAGTCACTGATCATTGATCTACAACTCAATCAAGGTTCCGCACCATGGACTCTGTTACGTGACGCTGCTGTTGCCGCAGAGGATTCCGGTTTTTCTACTCTTTGGAATTTGGATCATTTTTCAGGCGACATGTTTCGCACTGAATCCATGATGGAGTGTTTCACAAGTTTGGCGGCTTGGGCAGAAGCAACATCAACAATTCAGCTAGGAACACTGGTGACAAACGTGACGAACCGAGCGCCGGGATTACTTGCAAACACGGTGAGCACGGTGCAAGAGATCTCGGGAAATCGAATGATTTTGGGTGTAGGTGCCG
>JALRGJ010000056.1 GCA_023253435.1 Ilumatobacteraceae bacterium
CATGCCCTCAATAAATGAAATCCCTTGTGAAGCACAGAAAGCATCGAGCTTCCCAATGCTGGTGTCCCCAATACCTCGTTTCGGAACATTCAGAACACGCTTAATGCTGACTTCATCTTGAGGATTTGCTCCTGCTTTGAGATAAGCGATGGCATCTTTTATTTCTTTGCGATCGTAGAACTTGGTGCCTCCCACCACTTTGTAAGGAATCTCAAATCGGCGTAACTCTTCTTCTATGGCCCTGCTTTGCGCATTGGTGCGATACATAACGGCAATTTCGCCCCATGCACGAGTTGCCGCATCGTGTAGTTCTTTGGCAGTTGAAGCAACCCAACGAGCTTCGTCGTATTCGTTCTCTGCAAAGTAGCGAACAATACGATCTCCATTACCTGCAGACGTCCACAGATCTTTAGGCCGACGCCCTGGGTTTTGTGAGATCACCGCATTGGCTGCGCTCAAAATTGTTTGAGTACTTCTGTAGTTCTGCGCAAGGACAACCACGGTTGTTTCGCCAAACGCATTTTCAAACTGCTCAATGTTGCGTAAATCTGCGCCACGAAATTTGTAAATACTTTGGTCGGAGTCACCAACAACACACACATTGTGATGCTGTGCTCCCAACATGAGAACTATGCGGTTCTGGGCTTGGTTTGTGTCTTGATATTCATCAATCAAAATGTGCTTAAACCGATTTTGATAAATCTTGAGTACCTCAGGATGTGATTCAAATAGTCGCACCACATTGACAAGGAGATCGTCAAAATCCATTGCGCCTGCACGAAGCAGTCGCGCTTGGTATTCCCGATACACCTCGGCATGACGTCTTGCAACAACGTGTTCCGCCGTATCGAATGCCTGTGCATGTCCAATCAACTCGTTCTTCCACAAACTGATTCGTGACTGAGCAGCATTAGGTGGGAATTTCTTTGCATCGAGCCCCATGTCACGAATGACATAACCAATCAGGCGTTTGGAATCTTGAGAATCGTAAATGGTGAACTGCTTTGGATAACCAATTGCCTCTGCATGTTGCCGCAAAATTCGCACACACATCTTGTGAAATGTTGTGACCCACATATTGTTGGCAACTGGCCCCACAAGTTCCGAGACGCGATGTCGCATCTCTTCAGCAGCTTTATTCGTGAAAGTGATCGCCAAGATTTCTTGAGGATGGATTCCTTGCGAAATTAGCCAGGCAATTCTTTGTGTGAGGACACGCGTTTTGCCAGAGCCTGCTCCGGCTACTACGAGCAATGGCCCACCTGGGTGGTACACCGCCTCTTCTTGGTCGGGATTAAGAGCTGTGCTCACCCTTTGCGTGCAAGAACACGAATAGGCAACTTACGTGGTCCACGTACTTGCCCAGTGCTCCACTGCATGACCTCATTGAGATCAAGTTCAAAGTCGGGGAAGCGCTCGAGGAAAACCTCCACCGCAACGTTCAACTCCAAACGAGCAAGGTTTGAACCCAAGCAACGGTGAATTCCCAAACCAAATGCAGAGTGACGATTTTCTTCACGATCAATCACCACTTCAGCAGGATTTTCAAACTGCTTTGGATCACGGTTAGCGGCAGGGAAAGGAAGAAGAACCCAATCCTCTTTCTTCATTTGCACACCGTGGAAATCCATATCTTCTTTCACCAAGCGGGCCATGGTGACTGGAGCGTATGCACGAAGGAATTCCTCTACTGCAGCAGGGATCATCTCTTTGTTCTCAGACAAACGACGACGATCGACTGTGTTGGTAGCCAAATGCCAGAGAGAGTTGCCTATGCCACTCCAGGTGGTGTCTACACCAGCGACCATCAGCAGAATGATCGTTCCGCGAACATGCTCCATGGACAACTTGTTGCCCATGATTTCTGCATTCAACAAGAATGAGATGAGATCTTCACGTGGATTATCGATGTGATCTTGAATGTGCTTATCGAGGTAGGCGCCAATTCTTTCAAACGCGATTTCACGCTCCTCTTGTGGCTCACCAATTCCTTCGAGGAAAAGGTGCACCATGTCGCGAAAAACTTCGCCGTCTTCACGAGGAAGACCACACATTGACGCAATCACCATCACAGGAATGTGCTGTGCGTACTCCACCGCAGCATCGACAACGTCCTTGTCGCCCATGTTGTCGATGAGGTCATTGCACATGTCTCGAATCTCGTCACGAAGTGGATCGATCTTCTTTGGAGCAAATGCAGGGAGAAGAATTCGACGAGCTTCCTGATGGAATGGAGGATCTGAAGTAATCGGAGGTGCTCCACCGATGGGCGCAGGAATCGCATCTTCAATCATGGATGGCTTGCGCTGTGTCACAACAACCGACTGACTCGTGAAGTGATCGGTGTCATATGCGATCTCGTGCACCATCTCGTGAGTGAGTGGCAACCACGTACCGCCGTAGCGTTCTGTGTGAGCAATGGGGCATCCGCTTGCTACCAAGTTCTCCCAAATTTGGTGAACATTGGCGTTGTACTCGGGTGCGCCGTGGTCGAAGTCTGTTGCCCAGTCTGTTACTGGGCCGTACACAGTGTCGGTCATTTTATTCCTCTATTGAAATTGCGAACTCCGGGCAGTTAGCAAGGGCAAGACGAGCTTTGTCTTCAAGACCTGCAGGAACAACTCCATCGTTTAACTCAAATGCATTGCCAAGATCATCAACATCGAACAGTTCTGGGGCAAGCGCATAGCAACGATTGTGGCCTTGGCATTTGGATGGATCAACATGTACTCGCATAGCAATAGGTTAGATGGGTAGGCAGGAATTTTCACAATGGTCACTCGTAACTTTTCCCTCCTTCTCCCGCCCTCTGAAGGCAAGGCCGATGGCGGGCTAGAGGGCCAACCATGGTCTGCAGAATATGGTGCATTCGGAGAAGTGCTTCGGGAGCAGCGGTCCCAGATTGTTTCGCAATTGCGGAAAGTGAATGGTGGAGATTCAGCGCTTTTGGGCGTAAAGGGCGTCCACTTAGAGCGCGCCACACTGTCTAATAAGAAATTAAAGGGTGCTCCTACCCTTCCCGCGTGGCAGCGATACACGGGCGTGGTGTGGGACCACCTCGACCTCGCATCCCTTCCTGCAACTACTCGAGCATCGAACACCCGAAGAATCCTCATTCCATCTGGACTACTTGGTCTTGTACGTGCTGATGACCTCATCCCGGATTATCGATTAAAGATGGGTGCTCGACTCGCTCCATTCGGATCTCTGAACAAATGGTGGCGAGAAGCGATAACAGAAATCCTGCAAGAGGTAACGAAGAAAAATGTTGTCATTGATCTTTTGCCTCAGGAACATCGAGCAGCAATGAACTGGGAAAACATTCCCAATGCACTTCACGTAGATCTTGTGTCAAAAAAAGGGGCGATTGTGGGCGGGCACAACGCAAAAGCCGCCAAGGGATTACTTGCCAAGCATCTTCTCGTAACAAAAGGACAAGACATTCGTTCTATGGTGTCCTCATTCAAGCATCCCGACTACGTAGCAAAGGTCTCACAATGAATGCTCAACAATTGTTCTCACTTGAGGGTCGTACTGCCATCATCACCGGAGGTAGCAGAGGACTGGGTAAAGAGATGGCACTTGCATTTGCTCAACAGGGCGCAAATGTGGTGGTTGCGAGTAGGAAATTAGAAAATTGTGAAGCTGTTGCAGATGAAGTTCGTGCACTAGGTAGACGGGCACTTGCGATTGGCTATCACGCCGCTTCGTGGCAGGATGCGGAGCGGTTGGCACAAGAATCAATTAAAGAATTTGGACGCATCGACATCCTTGTCAATAACGCAGGTATGTCACCGCTGTATTCATCTCTTGTTGAAGTCACAGAAGATCTCTACGACAAAGTATTGGGCGTCAACCTCAAGGGCCCCTTCAGACTCTCTGCTTTGATTGGCACCCACATGTGTGAGAAAGATGCCAATGGCTCTGTGAGGGGTGGGTCAATTATCAATGTGTCATCAATCGCAAGTCACCGTCCATCTCCGAATGAAGTGATCTACGGAGCTGCCAAAGCAGCAATCAATAACCTCACCAAAGGTTTAGCGCAAACATTTGCGCCTCATGTGAGAGTGAACTGCATCGCCCCTGGCCCATTTCTGACCGATATCTCTAAAGCATGGGACATGGAGCAGTTCACTGCGAGAGCAAAAGTGGCCTATGCACTTCAACGTGGTGGAGAGCCCCAAGAAATCATTGGGGCTGCGCTGTATTTTGCAAGTGACGCAAGCAGTTACACAACAGGAACAGTTCTTGATATAGATGGTGGTCCTCGTTAAAAGCTCGCGCTTTTAGCGCACGCCATGGTTACAAATTTGGTTTTAGTTTTTCTGAAAAGAATTGCAATACTCGTTGAACACTTGGCTCATCACGCTGTTCGGTAAGAACACTGTGATCACGTGGTGATTGTGAAGGCAGTTCCACTGCAATAAATGCATCGCCTAGGAGTGTGCGCAACGAACTGAATCGATCACCAACGGCTTTGTCTTTATCGAAACGAAGACCAAGTACTTGACAGCCCTCAGATGCGCGCTGAGCAATGACGGCAGCATCATCTGGAGACAAATTGAGATCAGCAGCTCGGTTTTTTCCAATCGCAAATGGCAACGACGGCTGAGACAAAACCGGTGCAACCATGATGGGGTCAACCATCATTCCCAACGCAAAACCACCCGAGAAACACATTCCCACAGCGCCCACACCAACACCACCAACTTCTGCATGAAGCGACTTAGCCAATGCTCGAAGCCAGGAGATGATGGGGGAAGTTTTATTCAACGCCATATTTGTGAATTCTTTTGACACACACACTTTGAGCATTGACGACGCCAAATATTTTCCAGAAACTTCTCTACCCGGTGTGCCAACTAAGTCGGGCATCACAACCGTAAAACCAGCATTCACAACATCATCGGCAAAGCGTTCTACAGCCGGCGTAATACCCGGAATCTCATGCACAACTATGACAACTGGGCCACTTCCCTTTCGGTATGTGTCTCTGGTTATTTGTGCCGAGGTGAATGATCCTCTTACCCAACTATCAAGTGCCATAACTACTTTCCTTTCAATGCCCGAAGTGCAGCTTCGGCCAAGTTTTCTGTTCCTAGTTTTAGTGGCTCTAGGTCAACACTTTGATCGCCCATGGCTCCATGTAAGTAACGCGCATACACACCTTCAGAGATCACCGCTAGACGGAAACTGGCAAAAGCTTTGTAGTAACCAATATTTGATACATCGAAGCCTGTCCGTTTGGCGTATCGCTCAACAAGGTGATCGTATGTGGCGTACCCAGGAAGTCCTGATGGATCATTGAATCGCATCACTGGTTCACCGGGATCTGTCCAATAAATACCGATGTAACCAAGATCTGCAAGTGGATCTCCAAGCGTGCACAACTCCCAGTCCAATACCGCGGTGATCTTTCCTGTAGTCACACTTGTGAGCACATTGCCAAAACGGAAATCGCCGTGAGCAATTGCTACACCTTGTTGAACTGGAATATTTGCAGCAAGTAGTTGCGCAACTTCTTCAATCGCGGGAAGTTCGCGAGTCTTGGAGTTTGCCCACTGAGTTGACCATCGTTTTACCTGTCGCTCTACATAACCGTCACGTTTTGCCAGATCACCCAAGCCAACAGCATCTACATCAACAGCATGCAGATCTGCCAACACATCAACAAGATCTTCCGATGCAGTCATGCGAAGATTTTCTGGCAACAGATGACTCTTCTCCGGACTATCAAGAACAACTCCCTCAACAAATGACATGACGTAGAACGGAGCACCGTTCACCGCCTCATCAGTGCACAACCCAAGTGTGGGCGGTACGGGAACTCCCGTTTTTCCGACAGCAGAAATTATTTTATGTTCACGAGCCATATCATGAGCAGTAGCGAGAACGTGACCTAAGGGTGGGCGACGCAACACCATTTGCTTTCCGTGCGCGTCGGTGACTTTAAAAGTTATGTTGCTTCGGCCGCCAGCAATCAATTCATACGAGTACGGACCACTTGCCCCATCAATATTTTCATCTAGCCACGCACCGACGCGCTGTTCGTCTATCCCCTGCATAGGAATTGACCGTAGTGCCAACTACCTCGGACGAGCGACGCCAGCGACTCGGTTCCAGCGAATTGCATTGACTTTCACCACATCGCCAGTTTGGGGGGCATGAACCAATGTTCCGTTACCTAAATAAATTCCTACGTGACTGATAGGGCTGTAATAAAAAATTAAGTCACCCGGCTGAGCCATTTCCTTAGGAATCTTTGGTAACGAATTGAATTGTCGTCGTGAATTTCGAGGGAGACCTACACCCGCTTTTGCCCAGGCGTACGTGGTGAGTCCCGAACAATCAAAGGCTTTTCCGGGTGAGCTTTGGCCATATCTATATGGCACACCAAGTTGGCTGAGCGCAGCCCTGACCGCGGTTTGAGCTCCTGCTGATACAGAGGGAATGTTTCCGTACTTGCGGCGCAATGCAGCATATTTACTCTGATAACCAGCCGCTTGTCGCTGCGCATCTGTGAGCGCTTGTGCTTCACGTCGCTCACGTTCTTCACGTAACAGATCAATGAGATCGCCTTGCACTGTTGACTTTAATTGCTCGTAACGAGCCACTAAACCTTCAGTAGCGCGTTGTCTTTTTATGACGTTCTCGGCTACTGCTTCTGCATATTTACGTTTACGTTCGAGCAAAGACTTCTTTTTTGTTAATTCAGTTGCAGTTGCATCAAGTTGATCGGTAGTAAGCGACCCTTGGTTCATGGCGATGCTGGTGAGTTGGCTACGTTGCAATGCGTCCTGCACTCCACCTGACGACGCAAAAAGATTTGTCAGAGTTGAGTTACGTCCACCGTGCATGTATTGATTAACCGCTGACGCATAGAGCACCCCACGCATTTGAGAC
>JALRGJ010000057.1 GCA_023253435.1 Ilumatobacteraceae bacterium
TGAGAACTACTCGAGCCATATTTGCTCCCACACACAAGTGGGTGCCAAAACCAAAAGCCAAATGTGGATTTGGATCGCGACGAATATTAAAAGTGAATGGATCTGCAAATACCGATTCGTCTCGATTCGCCGATGGATACAGCATCACAAAGCGGTCCCCCGCCTTTACTTCTTGCCCACCAATGACATCGTCAGTTTTTGCGGTTCTGAACATGTTGTTGAGTGGAGTGACCCAGCGCAACACTTCTTCCACAGCAGGAGTAATCAGTGTGGGATCTTTGCCTAGCGCATCCCATTGATCTTGATGATCACAGAAGGCACGAAGACCGTGAGAAATTGCGGTACGAGTTGTTTCGGCTCCACCAGCAATAAACAAACCGATCTCGTTCAAGATGGCTTCCATGGAAAGTGGTTCACCATCAATTTTGGCGTTCGCCCAAATTGACATGAAGTCTTCACGTGGACATGACTTTGCTTCCTCTAGAAGAGGAATCGATGCACCAACAAACTCCTGGTTCGCCGCAACAAAATCCTCCATCTGAAGCGGATCCCTCTCACGCATGTCCGTGCGCATGAGTCTTTCGCTCCACGACTTCAGTGCGGGCCACATTTCTTCAGGAAAACCCAGGAGTCGGGATGTCAAACGAGCGGGCAGTTGAGCAGCCAACATATCGATGACTTCAAATTCGCCTCGCTCCACGACTTCAGCAACAAGCTCTGTCACCAACTGTTCAATTTCAGCCACACGCTTTTCAACACCTGCATGTGTAAGAGAAGGCTGCACCAACATGCGTTGTTGACGATGGCGGGGATCATCCTGAGCAATCATGTTGCACTCAGTGGGTGCGTAAATAGCGCGATAACCCTGACCAGATATAAACACGGAAGAGCGTCGTTCTACCTCCATCACATCTGCATGACGAGTGAGGCCCCACAACTTATTTTTCTCGTCGCGATACACGGGCTCATTTGCGCGCATCCATGCCCACACATCATGAGGATTACGTTGATACAAAGTTGGATCAAGCAGATCTACGGTGAGACGCTCAGTCGAAGTGCTCATGTATTCCCCCTTTTGGCCTGTGCCCACGTGAGACCAATGGTGGGATCAGGTTCTATAGGTAATCCAAGCACACGCTCGCCAAGAATGTTGCGTTGGACTTCCCCAGTTCCTCCACCAATAGTTAATGCTTTGGAAAACATGTACCCGCTGTACCAGCTCTTGCTCCGAATATTCTTTCCCACCACGGCATCGGGTTCTCCCACCACCATTGCGTGAGCGCCAATCATGTCGCGAGCAACTTCCATTGCTCTTTGACCATGCTCATCCGCCATGATTTTGCGAATGCTGGCCTCTGGTCCAGGTGGTACTCCACGGAGACGCGCAGTCAAAGTTCTTTGCCTGATGATTTCTATCACCGTGTGCTCAATGTAAAGCTGAGCCAAACGATGCCTCATCACGTTGTCTTCAATGTGTAATTGTCGGGCCTCTTCAATGATGTCTAGTGCAGTAGGACCAGCTCCCCACAGCACTCCGCCAGTTGACAATGAAACTCGCTCATTGCCCAAAGTGACTTTTGCTAGACGCCAACCATCATTTACTTCTCCAACAACGTTTTCATGAGGAATACGAACATCAGTGAAAAACACTTCATTAAAACTTCTGGCACCAGCAATATTTGTGATGTTTCTGATTTCAATACCCGGAGCATCCATTGGGCAGATGAAATAGGTGATTCCTCTGTGCTTCGGAGCATCCGGATCAGTTCGTGCAATCAGGATGCCAAATTGCGAATAGTGAGCACCTGTTGTCCAAATCTTTTGACCGTTAATGATCCATTCATCACCATCTCTCACTGCACGAGTACCAAGTGATGCGAGATCACTCCCCGCTTCTGGCTCAGAAAACAACTGGCACCAAATTTCCTCTGCCGCTAATGCAGGTAGTACGTACCTTGCTTGTTGCTCAGGTGATCCTGCGTAAATGATCGTTGGCGCCGCCCAGCCAATACCGATTTGATTAGAGGGCCGCTTCACCCCAGCTCGCGCAAATTCATCATCAATAATGATTTGCTGCACAGGGTCTGCTCCCAGTCCCCATGGTTCCGGCCAGTGCGGTGCCACATATCCGGACTCCGCCATTTCTCTATGTGTTGGTGCAGGATGAGCATGAAGCCATGCACGAACCGGCTCACGCCTCGGGTCATCGAGGTCTGGGAGTAGTTCATTCATCATGGTCAAGAGTACGGTGATGCCATGACTCAATTGACATACGACGGAAAAGTTGCAGTAATCACCGGAGCAGGTGGCGGTCTTGGTCGCCAGCACGCCCTCCTCTTGGCCAAGCGTGGAGCGCTTGTAGTGGTGAACGACTTAGGTGGTTCCATCGACGGCACCGGAGAAAACGCCAGTGCTGCACAAAAAGTTGTAGATGAAATCGTCGCTGCGGGAGGCGAAGCAGTTGCTAACCACGACAGCGTGTCTACGCCAGAGGGAGGTGAAGGAATTATTCAAACTGCTATCGATGCATATGGTCGCGTTGACATTGTGATCAACAACGCAGGCATTTTGCGTGACAAGACCTTCCACAACATGACGCCAGATCTCGTTGACCCAGTGATTGATGTTCACCTGAAGGGCGCATTTAACGTGACTCGTCCTGCATGGATTCGCATGCGCGAGCAGGGCTACGGACGCATTGTCTCCACATCATCTGCAGCAGGAATATTTGGAAACTTTGGTCAAGCAAACTACGGAGCCGCAAAGATGGGGCTCGTTGGGTTTAGCCGAGTGCTTGCCGCGGAAGGCGCGAAGTACAACATCAAAGCAAACGTCATTGCACCACTTGCACTTACCCGCATGACAGAAAATCTCATGGGTGCTCTAGGCGAAAAACTCGACCCAGCTTTGGTCACACCAATCGTTGCGTGGCTTGCGCATGAAGATTGTGATGTCAGCGGTGAGATCTATTCAGTAGGTGGCGGTCGCGTAGCACGCGTTTTCCTCGGAGAAACTGTTGGCTATGTCAACCCCAATCTCACATTGGAAGACATCCGTGACAACTGGGCACAAATTCGGAATACCGACGGCTATGTCATTCCAGCAAACTTGCCAGAAGAAACAGCTCTGTTCTTCAACGCCATCAAATAACCATGGCTGAAGAGTCACTCGATCAGTTCCGCACGCGGGTTGTCGCATGGCTGGATGCCAATAAGCAACATGCTCCCCGTGACTATGGCGCAATTTGTCCGCCAGACCTCATCGATGCAGGCATCGCTTGGCAAAAGCGCATTTATGAATCTGGTTTTGCTGGACTTCATTGGCCGGTTGAACATGGCGGCCAAGGACTCACGCCAAAACACCATGGCGTGTGGGTAGAAGAGTGTGCTCGCGCCGGCGTGCCTCCAGTTCTCAACATGGTGGGATTAGTTCTTGCTGGTGGTGCAGTCATGGCATTTGGTACAGACGAGCATAAACAACGTCATTTACAACAAACCTTGAGTGCAGAACATGTGTGGTGTCAACTCTTTTCAGAACCTGGCGCAGGTAGTGACTTAGCGTCTCTTGCCACCCGAGCAGACAAAGATGGCGACAACTTCATCATCAATGGTCAAAAAGTGTGGTGTAGCGGGGGTCGCAGAAGCAACTGGGGCATTCTCATGGCCCGCACAAATCACGATGTTGCAAAGCACGAGGGAATTTCCTTTTTCCTAATCCCTATGGATCTCCCGGGAATTGAAGTGCGCCCACTCAAACAGATGACTGGTGAGTCTGAATTTGATGAAGTCTTTTTCACAGATGTTGCACTCCCCGCTGAGTATCTCATTGGCCCACTTCACGGTGGTTGGGGCGTGGGAATGGCTGTTCTGACTAATGAGCGCGGCCATATTGGTGCAAGCGTGATTGGTTTGGAGCGGCGCATTGAATCAATGGCGTCTCTTGGGCGTGGTCGCGGACTAAATCACACTCAAAGACAAGACCTTGCAAAGTTGTATAGCCAAGGTGTTGCGTACAAAGCAATGGCACAAACTCAGGGACCAGTTGCTTCCACAGCTTCGTCACTGATGAAACTGGGCATCACCGAAATGATGTTTGGTATCGCAATGTTGCGCGGTCAGATCTCTGGCGCAGAAGCCATGTTGGAAGGTTCAGATGCCGTGGGCATGTTGGCAGCTCCAGGTGGTCGTATTGCTGGAGGAAGTAGCCAAGTTCAGAGAAATATCATCGGCGAACGTTTACTCGGACTTCCCAGAGAACCCAAGTAAACCCCCACAGTTATGACTCAACACATTGCTTGCTCCGATGCAACATTGATTCCTTCGCTCGACGGAACAGTGATTGCGATGCACGATTTTGGTGGCAAAGGATCTCCTGTATTGCTCTCTCATGCCACTGGATTTCATGCGCATTGTTGGGAGCCACTTGCTGCAGACCTTGCGCTACACCATCACGTGATGGGTGTAGATCATCGCGGATACGGCGATGCTCAAACAGTTGATCCCGCCACTATCTCTTGGCGACCATATGGCGATGATGCACTTGCGGCAGCGCGTTACATGTTTGAAAAAGACCAACAGCCCATTGTGGGAGTCGGTCACTCAATGGGTGGAGCATCGTTACTCATGGCTGCATTCAAAGAGCCACATCTGTTTCATTCATTATTTGTTTTTGAACCCATTGTGTTCCCCCCCTTACCCCCATCAACGGAAGGAGAAGAATCTCGCAATCCACTTGCTGGTGGTGCTCGCAAAAGACGCAGCACGTTTCCAAGTTTTGACGCCGCATTAGAGAATTACACCGCTAAGCCTCCGATGAATACCTTTCATCCCCAAGCCCGAGAGGCATACGTTCGGCACGGATTTAAACCAACAGAAACCGGCGAAGTAGAACTCAAGTGCATGCCCGAACATGAGGCTCGTACTTATGAAACAGGTGGAACAAGTGGAGCATGGGATGACTTACCAAACATCAGTGTTCCCGTGTGGGTGATTTCTGGTGCGCCTGCCCCTATGCAACCCTCATCGTTTGCCATCAGAGTGGCAGAACAACTCCCCCGTTCTACTTATGTGCAATACGACTCCATGGGCCACTTTGGCCCACTCGAACAACCGAGAGAAATTGCTCAACTCGTTGAAAGAGTTTTGGCCACTTTGTCATGAGCACATTCGATCAACGCGCAGACAACGCACTTGAGCCGCTTCGCCACAACAAAATCACAAACTCCATATTTGGATTAGCCAGCACTGTTGGAGATTTCAGCATGATCTGGCATGTCATTGCATGGATCCGAGCAATTGGTTCTCGCGACAGAATGAATGAAGCGATTGCGCTTTCCTTGGCACTTGGAGTGGAAAGCCTTATCGTGAACCAGGGCATTAAGCGTCTGTTTAAGAGAGAACGCCCCACCACATCTGGAGATCATCGATTCGATGTGAGAACTCCCAGTACTTCTAGCTTTCCCAGTGGTCATGCATCCTCTGCTGCATTTGCAGTGTGCTTGCTCACTGCATACACCGGGTTTCCTCTTGGCTATCTATGGATTGCTATCGGAGTCATCGTTGCTCTGAGCCGGGTTGTTGTGAGAATCCACCATTTCTCGGACATTTTGGGTGGAATTCTGACTGGCCTCACACTGGGCCTCATTGTGCCAGCGATCTTTCAACTCATTGTCTAAATCAGGGAATACTGCAGCGGGTTTGCAGGTTCTACCTCACTATGGCTCGTTCCTTTGGTCTGACATTTGACTATCGCTGCCCGTTTGCGCGATTAGTGCACGACCATGTGGTGGAAGGTTTGCGTGCAGGTGCAGATTGGAACGTCACCTTTCTTCCTTTTTGTTTAGGTCAAGCCCATGTAGAAGCAGGGCAGACAGATGTGTGGGATCGCCCAGACACAGACAGCGGACTTCTTGCACTTCAATTGGCAATTTCTCTTCGTGACAATCAGTCTCACGCATTTTTAGATTTTCATCAGAACATGTTCAACCACCGCCATGTAGACGGAGGAGCGCTTCGGGATCGCGCAAAGCTCACTGACATCCTCACAAAGAGTGGTGCCAATGCTGACGAAGCATTTGCCGATGTTGAGTCTGGCCGCACCCTGCAAGTGGTGCGCGACGAACATAGTCAATATGTAAAGACCCATAGCGTGTGGGGCACGCCCACATTCATTGTGGAAGACAAAGCAGTCTTCGTTCGCCTTCTCGATCATGCCCACGGCAATCAGGCTGTGGCCACAAGCACCATCAATCGGATCCTTGACGATATTGACTGGCCCATCCTCAATGAGTTCAAGCACACCAGCGTGCCCATGTAACTCTTGTAGGTTGATCGCATGAGCGACACCAGTAGGAGAATGAGCGACACCGAGTCGCTGATGTGGAGACTTGAAAAAGATCCATACCTTGCATCTACATTTGCAAATATCACCATTCTTGATCGTTCCCCAAACATGGACTTGTTATACGAACGCATGGATCGTGCAGCAATCTTGTTTCCACGGTTGCGGCAAAGAGTGCAACCAGCACCGGGAACTTTTGGTAACCCCACTTGGGCAGATGACCCCACCTTTGACATCCGTTATCACGTTCGCAACATTCGCCTCACAGAGCCTGGAACATTGCGACAACTTCTCGATCTCACAACTCTTCTTGTTGCCGATCCATTCGATAGAGCACGTCCGCTTTGGCATTTCATCATCGTTGACGGATTAGAAGGCGGCAAGAGCGCGCTCATTCAAAAACTGCA
>JALRGJ010000058.1 GCA_023253435.1 Ilumatobacteraceae bacterium
AGAGCCCAAGAATTCATGTGATCAATTGCGGCGTTTGCAGCAGATGCGGCTGAAGACAAGCCACGCGCCTTAATGATCGCCGCACCACGCTTTGCCACGGTGGGGATGAAATCATCTGCAAGCCATGCCTGATCGTTCACAAGCGCTGCAGCATTCTTGCCGTCAACTTCACAGTGGAAGAGATCTGGGTATTGGGTGCTTGAGTGGTTACCCCAAATTGTCATCTTCTTTATTGAAGACACAGGCTTGCCCACTTTTGCCGCAAGTTGAGTAATCGCGCGGTTGTGATCTAAACGAGTCATTGCAGTGAAACGACTTGGATCAAGGCCCTTTGCATTGTTCATGGCAATAAGTGCATTGGTGTTTGCTGGGTTTCCCACAACCAAAACTTTCACATCTTTTTTGGCAGCTGCTGCAAGTGCTTCACCTTGTGGCTTAAAGATTCCGCCATTAGCGCTGAGAAGATCTCCACGCTCCATGCCATCTTTACGAGGCATTGCACCTACGAGAAAAGCAGCGTCTGCATCGCCAAATGCTGTTTCTGCTTTGTCTGTACACACGACGCCTGCAAGAAGTGGGAACGCACAGTCATCAAGCTCCATGCGCACTCCTTCCAATGCACCAAGTGCAGGTGTGATTTCAAGAAGTTGCAAGATCACGGGAGTGTTTGGGCCAAACACAGCACCAGAAGCAATACGGAAAAGGAGGCTGTAGCCAATCTGGCCGGCTGCACCGGTGACGGCAATTCGAACGGGAGTTGTCATAGTTCTAAGCGTAGGCAGTGGACCACGGGTGATCCCAATGCAAGAAGGGCTCAAAAGCCCTAAAAATCAACGTCCTAGCGCTTGTTTGATGAGTGTCACATAGCCATCTCTACCCGCTGAGTTGAGATGGGTGCCATCGCTTCCAAACCACTCAGGATGTGCCTTGGCTTCTGATTGCCAATCCAGGATGGTGACATTTGGATGTGTTGAGGGAAGCGCACGAATGATCTCGTTGTTCAGTTTTTGATATTCCCTGCCCGGAACCTTCAAAGTGAGAACAATGACTCGAGGAACACTCACTAGTGGGGCAAGGATTGCCTCATAGGTAGTTGCTCGCGTGGTGCCATTTGTTCCCAAATGAATCACCACATTGTCCGCCAACGTTCCTTTGGCTTTGTAGTAGTTGAAAATTTGCAAAGCATCGATGACTTGTCGATTTTTTGCAGCATCAACCGTGAATCCTTCTTTGCTGAGTTTGCTTGCTGCGCCCAACATCACTGAGTCACCCACTGCAAGAACATCGAGTTTTTGTACCGGCACGGTGGTACCGGTGGTGGGAACTGTACTAGTAGAAGCAACCGTTGAATCTGAAGGAACAGTTGAAGGAATGGTGACAACAGCACCTTCTCCTTCGTTGAGATCAGCGGTGATGTCATCTGGGATCACGCGAGCGCCTGCCATACTCACGACGGAAAACACAGGAACAACAGCCAAAATTGCTAATGCCACTCCAAGAGGGCCAAAAGGAGTTCGTGTTCTCCTACGCTCCCGCCACCACGCTGTGAACTGACCGGTACGAATGGGGATTTCGATAAACCTGTAAGAGATTTCAGTAATGACAAGAGTGATGAACATCAGTCCGATGAACTCTTGAATATTGAGAGCAGTTCCTGCGCTCTTTCTATACACCTGAAAAATTGTCCAATGATAGAGGTACAAGCCATACGACCGTTTGCCTATCCACACGAGAACTGGAGTTCCTATGACGTACTTTCCCAGCAGCGAACGAGGATGAGTCACGGTGGCAATCACCGCAACTGTTGCAACTCCTACGAGCAATAGCCCACCTTGGTATAGCAAGTCGTATCCCTGCATGCCTGAATCGATAACAACGACTAGCTCCCGAAATTTCCAACACATAAATGCGAGTGCAGCGATACCTACTGAGCCCAATATGTCGAGCCCACTTGCATTGCGACCCGCTCTACCTCTACGAATGGCCCATGGTCGCCAGATTGTTGCTAACGCAGCACCCAAAAATAATCCGCTCGCACGAGTAACTGTTCCTAAATACAAAAAGTCTGTGCGCAAAACAGAACGGCCAAAAAGATTCATGTACTGCTCTGGAGTCTTTGCCACGGTGTCTATTGGGCCGGGTTGGTACAGCCACGCTGAATACACGCCGATCGCAAGAGCAATCCCAGTGAAAATAAAGCCGAGAACAGGCAGTGTTTTGGGGCGAATGCGCCATAGCAGGGCAAACATCACCACCGGCCACACAATGTAGAACTGCTCCTCCACCGCAAGAGACCACAAGTGTCTGAGTGGAGCAAATGCGAATTCCGATGTGTACGAAGAGCCAGTGTGAATCTGAAACCAGTTAGAGATGTACACGGCACCTGCAATGACATCTCCGCGCAGCATGCCTAATCGGTCTCGATCAAACATGGCGCAATACGTAATGGTCCCAATTAACAGCGTGAAAAGTGCAGGTAGCAATCGTCGTGCTCGTCGCAACCAGAAATTGCCAAGGGACACGCCCCCTTCACGTTCACGCTCTGCAATGAGTAGCAGCGTGATGAGATAACCACTGATAACAAAAAAGATTTCTACTCCGAGAAATCCACCACCAAGCCATTGTCTGTTGGCGTGATATACGACAACTGCGAGAACCGCCAATGCGCGGATGCCGTCGAGACCAGGAACATATGGCACCACAGGTCCACGCCTGGTACCCCATGCAGGCGTACCCCCGTGTGGGTCGTATTGATTCGCCACATTGTTCATAAGACCGAGTTATGCGACAGGAAGTCCTAATTGGAGATAGATCTCTCGAGTGGCTGTGGACTTATTCATTGTGTAGAAGTGCAATCCCGGTGCACCAGCATCAAGCAATCGTGCGCATAGTTGTGTTGCGGCTTCAACTCCAATCCGACGAACATCTTCAGGAGTTGAGCCCGATTCAAGTTTTTCCCGCAACCATTGTGGGAATGCTGCTCCAGAAAGCTCAGCCATACGCTCTACTTGAGCAATATTTGTAACGGGCATGACTCCGGGTACTACGGGCTTTGTTACACCAAGATCCGCAAGATCATTTACTAGTGACAGGTAGTGATCAATATCGAAAAAGAATTGCGTCGTCGCAAAATCGGCCAAAGAAAGTTTGTGTGCCAGAAACTTTCTATCGGTGGCCAGATCTGGGGAACGCGGATGCCCTTCCGGATGAGCTGCCACTCCGATACACATGTCAGATAGTTCTCGAATATGAGAAATGAGATCTGATGCATACGTGTAATCGGTGGGCCGAACATCTGCAGGGTCTTTGGGCGGGTCGCCAGCAAGCGCCAGCACATTATGAACACCGGCATTCACATAGGTGGAGATGATGTCTGAAATCTCAGGGCGAGTATGGCCCACACAGGTGAGGTGAGCCATGGGAGGAATATTTGTTTCGCGCTGCACCCATAACACGGTGTCTCTGGTGTGTTCGCGTGTAGATCCGCCCGCGCCATATGTGATGGACACAAATGATGGGGCTAGAGGTTCTAGTTCAGCAATTGTTCGACCAAGCGAGAGAGATGCAGCCGCAGATTTGGGAGGTGAGAACTCGAACGAAAACGTGCGCCCAGAGGCAAGGAGATCACTGATTCGAGTCATTGAGGCAGTCTACGACTTGGCTAGTGGCGGAAGTGGCGTGTTCCCGTGAGAACCATTGCTATTCCATGAGCGTTGGCCGCTGCAATGGACTCTTCGTCCCGCACACTGCCACCGGGTTGGATAATGGCAGTCACGCCAGCAGCGGCCAACGCCTCGACAGTATCTGCAAACGGGAAGAATGCATCGCTGGCAGCAACTGAACCATTGCTCTGCTCGCCTGCCCTACCAATAGCGATGCGCGCAGCATCAACTCGATTTGGTTGACCACCACATACACCAACAACAGTGAATCCATTGGCTAAAACAATTGCATTGCTCCATGTTGCAGCAACGGTTTGCCATGCAAGCAACAAACTTTGCCACTCGTCATCATTTGGAGAACGGGTTGTGGCCACGGTGAAATCATCAAGTGGCTCACTCGCTTCATCTACAGACTGCACAAGTAGCCCGCCGTCTATTGACCGAACATCAATGGCCATGGCCCCAAATGGCGCAACAGCTTCAATGATTCGTAATGACTGCTTGAGGCACAAAATCTCAAGAGCTTCCGCAGAAAACGATGGAGCAATCACAACCTCAGTAAAAACTTCTGAGATCGCACGTGCAGTATCTGCATTTACTTCACCGTTTACAGCAATGACACCACCAAAAGCGCTCACGGGGTCTGCATTGTGTGCATTGGTGTATGCCTCGTAGATAGTGGAAGCCAAAGCAACCCCACAAGGATTTGCGTGTTTCACTACAACTGCCGCCGGCTGATCGAATTTGCTGACCAATTGCCAAGCTGCCTCTGTGTCGTAAACATTCAGATAACTCATCTCTTTGCCATTGAGTTGTACTGCAGAGTCCCACCAACTCTCCACACCTGGCAAGCGATACCGCGCACCTGTTTGATGAGGATTTTCTCCGTAGCGCAAAACTTCCGCACGCTCTGCAACCAACGTAAGTATTGGTGGCACCGTTGCACTTTGCCTATCAATTGACTCGTCGGCTAACCATGAAGCGATAGATGCATCGTATGCGCTTGTGATACGGAATGCTTTTTGGGCCAATTGACGACGCGCGGTGAGACCAAAGAATCCACCTTCAATCATTTCTAAAACATCTGCGTAGTCAGCGGTGTCTACCACTACACCTACATGTGCAAAATTTTTGGCAGCTGCGCGCACCATGGCAGGACCACCAATGTCAATAAGTTCCACCCCGGGTTGAGATCCAAATGGATAGAGATTGACGACGACTAGATCAATTCCTTCAATGTCATACTGTTCCATCTCTGCAAGATGCTCAGCATTTTCCCTGTCGGCAAGAATTCCACCATGAATTTTTGGATGCAATGTGACAACACGATGACCAAAAATGGCAGGAACACCAGTGATGTCTGCTACGTCCGTAACAGGAACCTGAGCATCGGCAATTACTTGGGCTGTCCCGCCACTTGAGATGATGGTCCAGCCAAGCGCATGAAGGGCTGAGGCAAACTCAGCAATCCCTGTCTTGTCGTAAACCGAGAGTAGAGCGCGTGGCACTCAGCGCAATCCAGCAACGATGTCGGCCATCAAAGAGCCGGCCTCAGTGGGGTTTTGACCCACCTTCACACCTGCGGCACGAAGAGCGTCCATCTTGCCCTGTGCTGTTCCCTTACCCCCAGACACAATGGCACCAGCGTGACCCATCTTTTTGCCCGCAGGAGCCGTGACGCCTGCAATGTAAGCAGACATTGGCTTCGTCACATTTGCCTTTATGAAATCAGCCGCTTCTTCTTCAGCACTTCCACCAATCTCACCAATCATGATGATTGCGTGAGTCTCAGGATCATTTTGGAATTCGCGCAAGCAGTCAATGAAAGAAGTACCAGGAACTGGGTCTCCACCAATTCCGACACAAGTTGAAACACCAATTCCGCGTTGCTTTAACTCATACAAAGCTTGATACGTCAGAGTTCCCGAGCGCGACACAATGCCAACGTTTGGACCAGATGCAGAGGGAAGCTCTGCAATTTCACCTGCAGTGATGCCGATATTGCATTTACCCGGGCTGATGATTCCTGGGCAGTTAGGTCCGAGCAAGCGAACTTTCGGATAACTGCGAACCAAAGTGTTGTACGTACGAGCTTCGTCTTGAGCAGGAATGCCTTCGGTAATGCACACAATGAAAGTGATTCCTGCTTCAGCTGCTTCCAAAATTGCAGCAGACGCTGCTTTTGGAGGCACTGTTACAAAAGATGCTGTGGCACCCGTTGCTGCAACAGCTTCCTTCACGCTGTTGTACACAGGAATGCCTTCAACATCTGTCCCACCCTTACCAGGTGTTACACCGGCAACCACTTGAGTGCCGTATGCCTTGTTGCGCAGTCCGTGATACTTCCCCTGGCCTCCGGTGAGGCCCTGCACGATGACTTTGGTGTTTTGATCAACAAAAATTGCCATGACGATTTGTCCTTACTTGGCGAGAGCTACTGCAGCCTGAGCGGCTTCGAGCATGGTGGGCTTACTGACGAGTTTTGATTCTGGAATACCGGCGTTCTTGAGAATCTCACGACCCTCTTCTGCGTTTGTTCCATCGAGGCGAATCACAATGGGAGCGCGCAGATCGACACGTCCGAGTGCTTCCACGATTCCCTTTGCTACTTCTTCTCCGCGGGTGATACCGCCAAAGATGTTGATGAAGATGCTCTTCACGTTTTGGTCAAAGTTGATGACCTCGAGAGCACCTGCCATGAGATCAGCATTGGCTCCACCGCCAATATCAAGGAAGTTTGCTGCACTTCCAC
Source organism: Ilumatobacteraceae bacterium (assembly GCA_023253435.1). GTDB lineage: Bacteria > Actinomycetota > Acidimicrobiia > Acidimicrobiales > Ilumatobacteraceae > UBA2093. Next base: position 6,415 of record JALRGJ010000058.1, read on the forward strand.
CTACCTGATTCACAACGTCGAGTGTGCTCATTGCGAGACCGGCACCGTTTGCAATGATGCCCACTGTTCCGTCGAGTCCGATGTATTGCAATCCCTTTTCACGAGCTAGTTGCTCACGTGCATCAAGTTCAACTGTTTTTGAAAACTCTTCCCATTCGGG
>JALRGJ010000059.1 GCA_023253435.1 Ilumatobacteraceae bacterium
CACCTACGACCACCGCATCATCCAAGGTGCCGAGAGTGGAATGTTCCTGAAACGAGTTCATGAACTACTGCTTGGTGAAGGCGGTTTCTACGACGACATCTTCCGCAGTCTAGATATTCCATATCAAGCAGTGCAGTGGGCATCTGATATCGCCCCAATGAACCGTGAAGAAACAATGATGCACAAGCAGATGCAAGTCAGCATGCTTGTTCGCGCTCATCGTGTTCGTGGACATCTCATTGCAGATATTGATCCTTTGCGCTGGAAAGAGCCCCGCACTCCTCGCGAATTAGACCCAGCAAACTATGGCCTCACTATTTGGGACCTCGAGCGAGAGTTCCTCACTGGTGGAGTAGCAGGAAGCACCAAAATGACTCTTGATGAGTTGCTCGGTGTGTTGCGCGATGCGTATTGCAGAACAATTGGTGTTGAGTACATGCATATTCAAGACACCGATGAACAGCGATGGATTCAGTCAAAGCTTGAGGGTGTTACTTTCACACCAACGCTTGACGAAAAACTCAGGATTCTCGAGCGTTTGAATGCTGCTGAGGCGTTTGAAAAGTTTCTTGCAACCAAATATGTAGGAACAAAGCGTTTTGGTCTTGAAGGTGCTGAATCAATGATTCCTATCGTTGATGAAATTTTGTCCGCTGCTGCAGATGCAGGGTTGCAAGGCGCAGTACTTGGCATGCCACACCGTGGACGTCTCAATGTCTTGGCCAATGTGATGGGTAAGAGTTACGACCAAATCTTCAAAGAGTTTGAAGGCCACCTCAACCCAGACTCAGTGCAAGGTAGCGGCGATGTGAAGTACCACCTGGGAGCTCACGGCCACTACTCAGCAGCATCCGGAAAATCAATTGAGATTGAACTCGCCGCAAACCCCAGTCACCTTGAAACTGTGAACGGAATTGTATTGGGAATGGTGCGAGCAAAGCAGGACAAAATTGAACCAGCCCTGTCGTTCAGTGTTCTTCCACTGTTGATGCACGGTGACGCAGCATTTGCGGGACAGGGCATTGTTGCTGAAGGTTTAGCGATGAGCGATATCAACGGATATCGAGTGGGCGGAACAATTCACTTGGTGGTGAACAACCAAATCGGATTTACAACGGCTCCACAATTTGCCCGTTCTTCTTTGTACGCAACCGATGTTGCTAAAACAGTCCAAGCCCCAATCTTCCATGTCAATGGAGATGATCCAGAAGCATGTGCGAGAGTTGCGCGTCTTGCATTTGAATATCGTCAAAGGTTCCACAAAGACGTGGTCATTGACATGGTGTGTTACCGCCTTCATGGGCACAACGAAGGAGATGATCCCAGTTACACCCAACCACTTATGTACAAGGCCATCGCTGAAAAGCGAAGTGTCAGAAAGTTGTATGTGGAGGAGTTGGTCAAGCGCGGAGACATCAGCCTTGAAGTTGCAGAACAAGCGTTGCAGGATTACCAGAGCAAGCTTCAGGTGTCACTCGATGAAACAAGGTCTCATGCGCCAGAAAAGGTGAAGGTGTCCAAACCACCCGCACCACTGGGAGTATTGCCCCATGTTGAAACCGGAATTGATAAGGCAACTGTTGAGCGCATCTTCTCTCAATTGACGAACTATCCAGAAGGTTTCCATCCGCATCCCAAACTTGCTCGACAATTTGAGACCCGAGAAAAGGCGTATCAGGCTGATGGTGATTTTGAGTGGGCAGTAGGCGAGGCTCTCGCTATTGGTTCATTGGTGCTTGAAGGTTTTGATGTTCGGTTGATGGGCGAAGATTCACGCCGAGGAACATTTAGCCATCGTCACGCAGCACTTGTTGATTACGAGAATGAGACCGACTTCATTCCGTTGCAAACACTTCCTGGGGCAACAGGAAAATTCTGGGTTTATGACTCATTGTTGTCTGAGTATGCGGCACTTGGATTTGAGTATGGCTATGCGCATTCAAATCGCGATGCGCTCGTGATGTGGGAAGGCCAGTTCGGAGACTTTGTTAATGGCGCTCAGATTGTGATCGACCAATACATAGTTGCCGCTGAAGACAAGTGGAAGCAGCACAACGGTCTCGTGATGCTGCTTCCTCATGGATTTGAAGGCCAAGGTCCGGAGCACTCAAGTGCTCGTATTGAGCGCTTCTTGCAGATGTGCGCAGAAGACAACATTCAAGTGGTGAATGCAACAACCTCGGCACAGTATTTCCATGTCTTGCGTCGTCAGTTGCACAGAGATATCAGAAAGCCACTTGTCATCTTTACGCCAAAGCAGCCTTTGCGCATGAAAGAGAGTCGCTCACACATCAATGAGTTCACTTCTGGATCATTCCAAGAAGTTCTTGATGATCACACAGTGACTGACAAATCAAGTGTCAAGCGAATTGTGCTCTGCAGCGGCAAAGTTGCATGGGATGCAATGACTGAACGCACAAAACGAAATGCACCGGTTGCGGTGGTGCGAGTAGAACAGCTCTATCCATTCCCAATCGATCAAATCAACGCTTTTATTGCGTCTTATCCAAACGCAAAAGAAATTGTTTGGTTACAAGAAGAACCTGAGAACATGGGCCCATGGCATTTTGTGGAGCATCTCATCTGGCGTGTGAAAGAGCGTGGTTACGATCTTCGCCATGTGGCACGAGTGCCTTCAGGAAGCCCTGCAACAGGTTCTAAGGCAATTCATGATCAAGAGTTAGTTGATCTTATGGATGAAACCTTTTCAGGGTTTTAATTCATTCAGAAAATTTCACACCAATTAACTCTGTTAATTCTTGTAATGCAATGTGAGGATCGCCCACTTTGATGGTACGCATCCCCATAGCGGCAGCAGGCTTGAGATTGATGCCTAAGTCATCAAGAAAGACACACTCATGAGGGGATACCTCTAGGAGTTCACACGCAATTTCATAAAAGCGTGGTTCAGGTTTTCTGCACCCCACTTTGCTGCTTTCCACAACGTGGTGGAACCGGGACATGATGTTGCGCACCTCGGCTTGTCTTGGTGTTGGATCGGGTGTTTCACTCACCACATTGTTTGTTAAACATGCGGTGAGAAATCCGGCATCAAGAACTGCGTCTAATGCATCCACCATGTGTTGGCGAACATCGCCCGAAAGCAAAGCCAGAACATCGGCGCCTGGTATGTGATGCCCCAGTCTTTGTGCCTCCTCGGCGAAGAGTGCATCGAATTGAGCCGGAGTGATGTCGTTTCTCTCAAGTAACGCCCATGCATTTGAATCTGGATTCTGCGCGTTAATTGTCCGGATGATGTCTGAGGGGAGTTGCCTCTCTGACTCGTACCTATTGAAGGCTTCAAAAGGGCTGGAGAGTATGACTCCACCAAAATCCCATAAAACGGCACGAATATCACTAGTCATGGGCAAAGAATAGGGGGAATGGTCATGTGTCCACAGGGTCAGGGTGGGACAATAGGGGGGTGACTAAGCACATCATCGTCGACGGCTCAAACATTGCCACCGAGGGTCGCTCTGAACCCAGCCTGACTCAACTGCATGAGGCTGTGATGGCGTTGATCGATGAATTCAAGGGCGCAAAGATTTCCGTGGTTGTGGATGCCACTTTTGGTCACCGCATTCCAAAAAAAGAGCGAGCTGAGTTTGAAAAGGCAATTGCCAACAACGAGTTGGTTGCTCCACCAGCTGGTGCCGTGGGCAAAGGGGATGCCTTCATTCTGGCAATTGCCGACAAGGTGGGAGCGTCCATTCTCTCCAACGACAGTTTTCAAGAATTTCACGGCAAATATAAATGGTTGTTCAATAGCGGCCGCTTAATTGGTGGCAAATGTGTGCCACATGTTGGTTGGGTATTTGTTGAACGTCTTCCCGTTCGTGGTCCTACAAGTAGGCGCGCAGTGAAGTCTGGAACTGTGGTGTCAAAAGAGCCAGCCGTGGCCAGTGCTGCTGCAAGTAAACCAATGCCGATACCTAAATCACCACCTCCGGGACGTGCGTCCATGGCGAATGAAGTGATGCCGTATTTGCAGTTTGTTGAAAAGAATCCAGTTGGTACAAAAGTAAAGGCGGTCATTGATTCGTATTCAGCCAATGGTGTCACTGTAAAAATTGGTGGCATTTCCGGATATGTGTCATTGCGTCATATGGCCTCACCAATGCCACGTAGTGCTCGCGACCTATTCAAAATTGGTGACACCGCTACTTTCATGGTGGTGGGTTACACGCCTGCTAGAAGAAGCGTTGATCTGGGAGTTCCAGAAGTGGTCGCAGATCTTGTAAAAGACGGTGCACCTCTTGCCACAAAGAAGAAGTCCGCCAAGAAAATTGCTAAGAAGAAGTCTGAAACAAAGGTTGCTTCAAAGAAGACAGTGATGAAAAAAGTGGCTACTAAGGCGGCTTCAACTAAATCTGTGGTGAAGAAATCAGCGGTAAAGGCAGTAGTTAAGAAAACAGCAGCAAAGGCTGTTTCAAAGAGCACTATCAAGAAAAAATCGGCGAAAAAGTCAGCAACAAAGAAGAGATAACGGGCGCCTAGCCGCTTGGGTTTATCACGAGGCGATGCGGGCAACTACCGTCAAGATGTGCTCATCGCTACGTGGAATGTCAACTCAATGAAGGCTCGATTGCCACGAGTTTCTGAATGGCTTTCTGAAACCCAGCCCGATGTTTTGTTAATTCAAGAGACAAAACTCAAGCAGGATCTTTTTCCTCATGATGCGATGGCTGAATTGGGATACGAGTCTGCTCATTTCGGACAAGGCCAATGGAATGGGGTTGCCATTTTGTCTCGTGTGGGATTAAGCGATGTTCAATTGAATTTTGCGCCTGGGATTGAACAAGATGGCGAAGCCAGAATCATTTCTGCAACCTGTGCTGGTATTCGAGTGATGTCGTGCTACGTACCAAACGGCAGGGAACTAGATCATGATCACTATGTGTACAAACTGTCGTGGTTGAATCGATTGCGACAACATCTGGATGCTACGTGTAGCGCTAGCGACGATGTGATTGTTGGGGGAGACTTCAATATTGCTCCGGAAGACAGAGATGTCTGGGATGTTAAAGCCTTTGAAAATGCAACTCACGTGAGTAAGCCGGAGCGAGATGCACTGAAACAAGTGTGTGAGTTTGGCCTAGAAGATACTTTCAGAAAATTTCATGACGAGGACTCATTGTTCTCGTGGTGGGATTATCGGGGCGGTTCGTTTCATAAAGGCCACGGCATGAGGATCGATCTTTTGTTAGCTACTTCGTCTGTTGTGGAGCGCTCAACTTGGACAGCAATTGATAGAAACGCGCGAAAAGGTGAACAGCCAAGCGACCACGCGCCAGTACTTTTACGAGTGAGTGATGTATGACAATCGATAGTGGCGAGGGATCCGTGTCGTTTCCTGCTTTTCATGATCGAGGTGCAGAGTTGTCAGATGCGGACAAGGTGCGTATTCGAATGGCTGCTACGTTGCGGACAATCATTCACGAATCTTTTATGTCTACTGCTACAACGGAAGATATTGAACAAGCGATATCTGATGTGGAAGTGGCTCTGCAACGGCTGCAAGGGAAGTCTGGAGTGCCAGGGACTGCAGCGGCTGAGTCTCATTTCTCCGATAGAAGTCCTTTTTATGGGCAGATGAATCCCATATCTATGCCCATGGAAATGTCTATAGATCACGAGGTGGGTGAGTTTGGTGCTGTTGTTGGCACCGGTGTCTTTACTGAGCAGTTCGAAGGACCTCCGGGTCATGTGCATGGTGGTTTTATCGCCGGAGCTTTTGATGAAGTGTTGGGTATGTCTCAATCGTTAACGGGGCGTCCTGGGATGACCGGAAAATTGTCCATCACATATAGATCACCAACGCCACTTCATACGCAGATTGTCTTCAAGGGATGGGTAGAAAAAGTTGATGGTCGCAAGATCTTTACAAAAGGCACTGCCCATAACGGAGATGTTTTGTGTGCCGAAGCTGAGGCTTTGTTTTTGTCAATGCCGCCTGAACTAATGGATCGTTTGCGCAAAGGTAGGGACCTAAGCGCTAAGCCTGCTGACTGATTATTTCTAAAATTTCATCACCAAAGCGACGAACAAAAAATGGATCAGTGAGGTCTTTCAGTTCCTCGAGAGTTTCAGGTTTTAGTTTGGCTATTGAGCGAACTTTCTTAGGCGTCAAGATTCCGTCGGGATCAACTCGAGACATGCGTGCTTTCTTTTGTCGCCATAATTCCAATTCACCGGCAAGTGGATTAACTGCTTTTCTGGCTCTCGCGATAGAGCGCAACTCCTCAGGAGGTTCTGCTCGTTCGGGGGTTTCTGTGATCACCGTGGGGAGAAATGGTGAGGGGCCGCTGTTTTTGCCACTGCGCTGATCTGTCCAAGTTATGAATAATTGATCTGCAGCGCGGGTGAGTGCCACATAAGCCAAACGCGCCTCTTCGCTTTTTTCCCCAGACGAGCGAGAACTGCGATACGGCATGAGACCTTTTTCCATACCCGCCACCACTACACATGACCACTCTCTGCCTTTGGCTGCATGAAAAGTGAGCACATCCACGCCGTCTGTCTCAGAGA
>JALRGJ010000060.1 GCA_023253435.1 Ilumatobacteraceae bacterium
TGGTGATGAGTTGCACCACTGTGTCTTGGTCTAGTGGACGAGGTAATTTTCCTTTTGTCTTTGGAGTGTGCATGGACTCCGTGGGATCCACAGTGGCAATTTTATTTTTGATTGCCCAATTGAAATAACGACGCAGAGAGGCGATGCGCCTGGCAATAGTTCGAGATGTTGCGCCCCACTCATGTAGATCTGCCAAGTAGTCCCGCACGTGTCCTTTACGCACTTCAGATGGGTGCATTGTGAAACCACAATCCAACATCCACTCTGCAAACAATTCAACATCTCGTCGATACGCAGCTCTGGTGTTTGCGGATGATGCAGTGAGTGCTGCTTCAAAATCAGATGTTGACCACACAGGAAGCCGTGCATCTCGGAGGTCACACTCACCTTTCAAACGTGTGGCATCAGAGTTATGGCATTGGATGCATCCAGCATTGTGTGATGCCATGTCTAAGCGAGCCGGCTGAGTAAATGGCTGCTCCCCTTTTGGCTTCTTTAGATGTTTTGCAACCCACACAAAATAGGAATGAATAGTGGAAAGTCGCTGTTGCACGGTTTCCACTGTGTAACCCGATATTTCAAGATGAGTGACATATCCAGACACCAAAGCAGGGGTAATTGCGAGTGGTCCTGATGCGCCCGTCGATAAAAAAAACTGCACCGCATGGGCGAGATCTGCTTTGCGAGTTGCTCGCGTGATGTCTGAGCATCGAAGCGATTTCACATGGCGGTCAATCTCAAAATCTTCAGCTGTGGGTGCATGGGTACGCACCTTGGCCACTCCGCTCATGTAATAACGGTAGCCCCCGTGCCCTATGCCATGAGTGCCTCCCACCAGCCATTTGTGTGAATTGTCCAGCCCTTTGCTTCAAGCCGACCAAGAAGCACTGCAACATCGACAACGGAAAATGGTGTCAAAAGCGCCACCTCATCAATTGTTCGTGGGCTTCTTCCGAGCGCGGCCAGCACATGGCGTTCATCGTGTGTTGGGGCTTCTCGAGTGTCAGCATGCGCAAATGACCGATGTGCATTAAGGCCAAGAGCAATCAATACATCTTCTACGCACGTGACGGGAGAACACCCATCACGCAACAGATCATTTGTTCCTTCACTGGCGTTCACGCTCGGAGCTCCCGGTACAGCCATGACCGTGACATCTCGCTTCATTGCTTCCCGAACAGTGATCATGGATCCCCCTCGAGAACGAGACTCCACCACAACGAGCACCTCACTCAGCCCCGCAATAATTCTGTTTCGCATGGGAAATCGATGTGTTTCTGGAGCCACTCCCGGAGGTGACTCACTCATCAATATTCCTCTCTCAGAAATCTGTTTCCAGATTCCAGCATGTTCTCTGGGATACACAACATCGGGGCCAGATGCAACAACCGCACATGGTCCAGATGCATGGGAGCTATTGGCCATAAGAGCACCTACATGACCCTCTACATCTATTCCTCGCGCCAAACCCGAGACAACACACACACCTTCTTCAGCTAACTGTTGCCCCAACAATCGAGCGAAGCGCTGACCAGAGCGCGTAGATGTGCGAGTACCAATGATTCCCACTCTGCGATTTTGTAAAAGATCTGGATTGCCCACCATGAACACAACAGGTGGAGCCTGATGATCACCAATGAGTGCTGTGGGGTAATGCGAATCACGAAAGGTGGCGACAGCAACATGTGCCTTCTCACAATTACTTGCGGTGATTTCTAATAGAGACGACGGTGCTCCATGCCATGCTCGCCACACATCATCATCAATGCCCACCAACGGACGATCTTTGCTGCGCAACATGTTCCACACATCTTCTGGTTCGCCAATACGTAACAGCATTCGTAACCGGCGCGGAGATTGCAGAGGCAGTGCGGCCAAAGCTGCTGCAAACTTCCACGAATCGTCGTGCACACTCATCGTGACACCATCCCTGTATGTATGGGAGCACGAAGCATCAGAGCCGAGTGAACGTAGCGAGATGTAATGATTCCCGTTTGGCCGCTCATGTCTGCAAGTGTTCGGGCAACTCGACGAATTCGGTGATAACCACGCCCTGTCAACTCCCCTTTATCGAGTTGTGCCCGAAGAATGTTCATCGCATTGTCAGACAATGGCGCAACTTCATCGAGCATGTCTGGAGTGATTGCCGAGTTCAACATTCCCTGCCGTTTCATGGAAACTTCTCGAACCATGCGCACTCTTTGTGCAACATCTGCACTGCATTCCCCTGGATCAGAACTGATGAGTTCATTTGTGGACGGACGAGACAGATGCACTCGCAGATCAAACCTGTCGAGAAGAGGGCCGCTAAACCTGCGCACGTAACGCTCTCGTGCAACTGCGGCACATGAACACGCACCACGCTCTCCACCACCACATGGGCAGGGGTTGGTGGCGGCAATCAATAGACACTTTGCTGGCATGGCGACAGAACCATTAGCCCGGGATATTCGCACCACTCCTTGTTCAAGTGGCTGACGCAGAGAATCTAAAACCGTGGGCGCGAATTCTCCCATCTCATCAAGAAAGAGCACTCCGTTGTTAGCAAGTGATAGTTCTCCAGGTCGCATTCCCGGCGTTCCACCCCCCACCATGCCAACGAGAGAGATGCTGTGGTGAGGCGCTCGAAATGGAGCAGAAGTGGCAACTGATTCAGACAGTGGAATTCCTGCTGCACTTCTGATCATCGCGCACGCAAATGCTTCATCTTCTGAAAGACGAGGCAACAAACCGGGGAGACGTTGAGCCAACATTGATTTTCCTGCACCAGGAGGCCCCAGCATGAGCAAGTGATGCATCCCCGCTGCAGAAACTTCAAGTGCCAGCCTTGCTAAGCCCTGACCTCGAACATCAGAAAGATCGGGTATGTCGTCTTGAACCACTTCAGGTGATGAAGTATTTGCAGTAGGCCAAGTGGCTTCACCTTTCAAAATGGAAACGAGTTGCAACAATGATTCAACAGGGCGCAAATGAGACGGGCGTGCCAGCAATGCTTCGTGAACTGCAGAATCACCCACAACAACATTCATGTTTCCCACACACGACACCAACGGCGCAAGACCACTGACCGAACGGAGAGAACCATCGAGACCAAGTTCTGCAATGAACGCAATCCCCGCCACGGACTCTTGACTGATGTCTTGATTAGCAACGAGGAGTGCGATTGCAATGGCAAGATCTACCCCTGCCCCTCCTCGCCTTTCACCTGATCCTCCAAGATTGATGGTGACTCTTTTGTTCGGCCATGACAGACCACTAGACAACATTGCGGCACGCACTCGATCGCGAGATTCTCTGCAACCTTCATCAGGGAGACCCACCACTGTGAATCCGGGAATACCTGGCCCAATGTGCGCCTCCACCACAATTGGCGTACCAAAAGTGCCAGTGAGAGTTGCTGAGGTAACGGCTGCATACATGTGCAATCCCCCGTGGGTCAATAGATGGGATAATCAATTGAATGTGTACGCGGGTGATAAAAGGTCTGGCAGGTATTGCCTCACTAATTCTCATCGCATCTGCTTGTGGCGGATCCCAACACACAAGTTCAAGCTTTTGCGCCCAACTGGGTAAAGAAATTCCATTCATTGGCCAACGAGTGACAACAAAGACTCAAGCTACTGAAATGGTGGACCGCTATAAACGTTTACTTCGCAGAGCACCTCTCACCATTGAGGGAGATCTTGCGATCGTGACCGATGTTCTCGTGATGGCCTCAAAAGTAAACCCACAAAATGAGGACCAGGTACAAGAGTTGGCAAATGCCAGTTATGCCTCAAAACAGTCAGCCGACAACGTTCGAGAATGGGTGATGAGTACATGTGCAGTAGATATTTCTACTGGTCTCACCATCGCGCCTCCACGAGTAGCCACAACAACGGTTGCGCCAACGTCAACGACCACGCCTAGCAGTAAGGCAACAACACAACCAACTGCAACGACAAGTTCTGCTCCTGCGACTCCATCGTCGCAGCCATAACTCGTTAGCGAATCTCTCCGCGGCGCACGATGACTTTGTCTACAAGGCCGTAATCTTTTGCTTCTTCGGCAGTGAACCAACGATCTCGTTCTGAATCTGCCTGAACTTCTGCAAGCGGTCGACCTGAGTGATGAGAAATCAGTTCAGCCATTTTCAACTTTGTGTAACGAAGCTGTTCGGCTTGAATCGCAATATCTGCAGCTTGTCCGCGTAATCCGGCTAAAGGCTGGTGCATCATGATGCGCGCATTTGGAAGCGTGTACCTCTTCCCTTCTGCTCCCGCTGTCAGAAGAAATTGACCCATTGATGCAGCAAGCCCCATACACACAGTGGCAACTGGGCAACTCACGAATTGCATGGTGTCATAGATGGCCATTCCGGCCGTGACTGATCCACCAGGGCTGTTGATGTAGAGCCAAATGTCTGCGTTGGGATCTTCTCCCTCGAGGTACAACAACTGTGCACAGATTTGATTGGCAATGTCATCGTTTACATCTGTGCCCAACATGATCACGCGATTCTTCAGCAAGCGAGTGAAAATGTCTGACCGGGCATCAATGCCTCCGTCGAGTGCCATGGGAGAAACCGGGAAACCAGATGTGCTCATGCTGTTGAGGCTACCTGCTCAGCCATAATGGAGATGTGCCTAATACCCCGGACTTCTCCCCGAATACTGACGATCTACTCAGCAACAACGCCCAATTTGTCGCCCAGTTTCAGGATGCCGGTTTAGCGCTCGTACCACAGCGTCATCTCGCCATCGTTGCTTGCATGGATAGTCGCATGGACATTTTTCAGATGTTGGGTCTCCATCATGGCGATGCTCACATCATCCGAAATGCGGGTGGTGCGGTGACCGATGATGTTGTTCGCTCTCTCGTTATCTCGCAACGTCAACTGAAAACTCAAGAGATCATCCTCATCCACCATACGAATTGTGGACTGCAGTCAATTACCGATGATGGTTTTAAAAATGAAATTGAGAAAGATTGTGGCATTAAGCCCTGGTGGGCAACAGAAGCGTTTGCAGATCCCTACCAAGACGTGCGCCAATCAATGGCGCGGTTACAGAACAGTCCGTTCATTGTGTACAAAGATCACATCAGAGGCTTTGTCTACGACGTAGAAACTGGCATTCTTCATGAAGTAGAGCCAGACTCCCGCCACAGCGCCTAACGCGCAACGCCGCTGAACACCACCACCACGCGCTCATCGCTCTTAATTTGTTCACGAACTGCCAAGAGTCCTGCGAGTCCTGCACTGCCGGTAGGACTCACATTGATAGATGTCAGTCGATGTGCCATCTGAAACGCTGCTATGACATCTTCTTCTGACGCAACAACTGGTGAGCCTCCAGTTTCCACCATGGCATCAAGAACACCAATCCAGTCGTAGGTTTCGTCATCCAAAATGCCATCGGCAGCAGAGTGAGGTTCACTCTCCCACGGCCACATACATTCATTCCATCGAGCGCCTGCATGGTGCGCACCACCGGTGGCGAGCGCTTTCTCCCAGGCGCGCGCAAGGGGTGCGCAGCCCTCTGTTTGCACCGCATGAAGTTTGGGATGCACCCCAATGGTGCGCATGGCGGATCCCACACTTGCCGCGAATGCACCCCCACCTACTTGAATAAATACTCGATCTCCACGGTGACCCATTTCTTGCAGAATCTCCCAACCGATTGTTCTGCCACCATCAAGGCACCAAGCATTCTCCGTTCCTTGAACACCAAATGGAATTGCTCCCTGTGAAACTGCTTCTCTGAAGCGATACACACAAGGATCACCTGCCGGATCAGAATTTTGACGCGGACACACACGCACATCTGCTTGAAGTGATTTCAACATGACCAACACAGACTCTTCTGCAAACGTGGGCACATGTACTGCTATAGGCCAATCAACGGCCCGAGCAATGGTGGACGCAGCAATGGCTGCATTGCCACACGAGGAGATAGCAAGAGGGGGTCGACCATGTGCGGACTTCCATGGAACAACCCCTGCACGTTCCGCCATTAATAAATGCACCATCTCTGTAAATAGATGCCTAGCTTTATGTGAACCACCAACATTGTGTGTTTCGTCTTTAATCCAAACACCGCCCTCTGCAGTAAATCCGAGGGCGTCTGAAATTGAATCATTTCGGAGAAGAGGAGTTTTTTTAAAACCTGTTCCGGCAACTGCGGCAATTGCGTGATCAAGTGAAGAAATCACATCAATGCGATCTGCATCGCTTAAGCCAATCGCATGACCAAAAGCATCTACTGCCAGATACTCGCGATATGCCAAAAACGGATTCAGGTCTTCTGTTGGGCGAAACGGAACTACGTCGCTCTCAAAGTGAAGTACATGATGTTTATCCGTGGGAGTTGATTGAGGGCAAACCCACGAAAGAGGTGTACCAATGGCAACTCTGGTGCCACATACGGCACAGACGAGGCCCATGACCACGTCAGACATGTACGACTACTTAACAGCTTTCACACGTGCGTTGAACTCACCGATCAGTTCATCCCACACAGGAGCATATGCCCGCACTGATCGCC
>JALRGJ010000006.1 GCA_023253435.1 Ilumatobacteraceae bacterium
GAGATTCGAGTGCTTTTGCTGCTACACCTTCGCCCTCATGGATGAGACCAAGAAGGATGTGCTCTGTACCGATGTATGAGTGGTTCAGAAGTCGCGCCTCTTCTTGGGCGAGAACGACCACTCTGCGAGCCCGGTCTGTAAAGCGTTCGAACAATGGGACCACCCCTTTTGGATTGGTGGATACTTAGTGAAAGTGTATCGGTGCATAGGGGGAGTACCCCTAACAGCCCCGTAGCCTGAGAGACGTGACAGCCTCTCCATTGCTCGCATTGCCATCAATGGATACCGATCGCCAGCGGGTGGAAGACGCCCTCCTGGCCTCTGTGCGCACTCCCGATGCATATCTCACAGAAATTGCGTCACATCTCATATCTGCAGGCGGCAAGCGTTTACGGCCGGTGTTCACCATTGTGGCGTCCCAGGTGGGAAACGATGAACCTGCGTCTGAAAATGCCATTGCGGGAGGAATCTCTTGCGAATTAGTGCACCTCGGATCTTTGTATCACGACGATGTGATGGATGAATCCACCACCCGTCGAGGCGTAGACACGGTGAATGCCAAGTGGGGAAACTTGCAGGCAATTCTTGCTGGCGATTATCTACTGGCAAAAGCATCAGAAATTGCAGCATCACTGGGCACAGAAGTTGCTGAGTTATTGGCTCGCACAATTGGGTATTTGTGCCAAGGACAAATTGAAGAATTGCGTCACACGTACAACGTGTCTCGCCCCGTAGATGCATACCTCAGCAGTATTGATGGCAAAACAGCTTCGTTGTATTCCACCGCAGCTCGTATTGGTGGCATTGTTGCTGGCCATTCACGTGAAGTGATCGATGCACTTACAGCGTACGGAACCGCGTACGGCATGGTGTTTCAAATTGTGGACGACGTTTTAGACCTCACGGCAACCGATGCACAGTTAGGGAAACCAGCTGGTCACGATATGGAAGAAGGCGTGTATACGTTGCCGGTTCTGCACACTCTGGCAGAAGACTCCACTGCGTCTAAAGAGTTACGTAGCATTTTGGGTAAGCCACTTTCTGCAGAGGAAAGAGGAAAAGTTCTCGACATTGTTCGTTCCAATGGTGGAATTGAATCTGCAATCACACATGCACAGGTGTTTGTAGACAATGCAGAGCGAGCATGTGATCAATTGCCCTCTGGAACTACTACCGACGCAATGAGAAAAGCCACGGCCGCACTGTTGGCCAGTGTTTCCCACTGACCAGCGCGACCGTGGCTTTCCACGGTGTTCTGACTAACTCGTCACTCCAGGATGAATACCTCTACGCGGCGGTTCTTTTCCTGAGCAGAAGTTGACTTCTTTGTTGAGATTGGCTGGTTGTAAGACAATGCAACTGTCTCAATGATGGAAGCTTTCACTCCAGCTTTCACCAGTGCTGCTTTTACTGCAGCTGCGCGCTCACGCGAAATGGCATAGCTGTACTGAGACACATCTGCCAATGCAGCAGAGTGACCAATCACTACTACTTTCTTGGCTGCGCTTGCAGCACCAGCAAGTTCTTTCACCTGTGCCTGTGCAGTTGCAGAAAGCTTGTTGCTTGCTTGCTTGAACATGATGGGTTCATCTGTTGTGAGAGTTGAGCCCTCTTCACGTTCAGTCTTGGCAACTGTTGTACGTAGTGAACGCAAAACCTTGCGAGTGTCTTCGTCCACAATTTGAACAACACACTTGCCTGGGTTGATCATGAGCACGTCAGTAGTAATTGCCACACACACTTTTGGTGTTATTGAGCGAAGATCCTGATCTGCTGCTTGCTTCTTGGTGAGAACCTTGAAAGCAGTGTCTTCTTGAGTTTTCTTTGGCAAAGACTTGGAGTACACCTTGGCGTCTGTACGGCCGCCGCCACCAATTGTGCCGGTTCCGTCTCCACCTGAGATAACACCTTCAGCTGCGTCCCACACTGTGTACTTAATACCTGCTGTTTGTGTGCCAATCGCACGAACTTGTTGCAAGGATGCGTGTTGGCCTTTGCCATTGATATATGAGACTGCCACGTTGCTGTTGTTGCAGTTGTCTTCAGTGGACATTTCTGTTTTTACGCCCTCACCAAGACCAGATGTTCCGTATGTGGTCACCAAACCATCCTCAACAGTGAGGTAGTACGGGTAAACGGTGGAGGAATATGTGGTGTATGAGTTATTCATTCCGCCACAACTCCAGGAGTTTGCGCCAGTGCTAGCTGATGAAAATCCAGTGAAGTAAAAGCTCTTTGCTGTTTTTGCAATGCCAGAGAGGTTGTAGCGCATACGTACTGACGTCCCGTTAACAGTGATGCTGGAGGCAAGATTCGACAACAATTTTTGACCATTTGCACCAAGAGAAGTATCTAGTTCACCCTTAGTGGTGAGTCGCAGTATTGATGTAGTCGGTGCATTTGAGGTGCCACCTGCCACTGTGGTTGTCCAGCGACCGTTTGGATCAATAATCCAACGACCAATGCCTAATTCACTTGAGAATGGCAATTCCTTTGCCAGACTGCCGTCAGCTTCAAGCACCAAGAGTTTTGAGCCGCTGTATGTGCGTGCACCGCTGGTCTCACAACCGTTGTAGTTAGTGATGTTGGTGAAGTTGTTGTTCCAAGGGTAGGTAGTAACTCGCGCACGGGTTTGTACTTGTGCGACGGCAAAAATTTTCTGCGCACTATTGGCTGTGATGGACGAATCAGTTGTGTTGCCGCCCCATGCGTCACCACACAATGTTGGATCATCAAATGTTTTCACTGCACCATTTGTGCCCCACGAAGTATCTAACACCAGGGTTGAGCCTGAGGGCTTGAGCCCAAGTAGTGCCACTGTTTCATATTGAGTTCTGGAACTACCGTTATCGGCACTGTAGAAACACCTGAGGTTTGCAACAAAGGATCCGTCTGGTCGAATAAATCCGTAGGTGTCCATGTAAACACCTTCAAGTGATACACCCTGGTAGGTAGATCCGAATGTTGATTCACACGCTTGTTTTGGAATTTGTACTGGGTTGTACGCAGACCAGTCAGCTAGCGAGCTGCTGTTGTTTACGCCCTCAAAAATATTGACCTTGCTTGTGACTGCTCCTGTTGCAATCTTGCCCATGGCAATGGTCTGAATTGAGCCACTTGTCTGACCCATACCGGAACTAACACTCAAGTTTCTCCACATACTGATGGTATAGACACCGGCCGTTTCATTGACATTAAAGGACTCAAGGCTCCAACAGTAATTTGAATTATTTTGCATACACGATGAATTGCTAGAGGTGGGAATAGAGAAATCTGAACCCAAGTCCACTGGCTTGAATGACGAATCAATGGTGAGATCTTCTTTGATCTTGTAAAGGTGAGCATTAGCTCCGGCAGTCACACTGTCAATAGCTACTGCCAAGAATGAATTGGTCTTAGCTAAGCGTGTGATTCGCAAGAGCTTGGCGTTGGGAATGCTGGACGGTGCAATCACAGCAGATGTCTTCACTGTTGCGGCACCGCTGGCAGCGTTTGCTACTGCAGAGGAGACAAATACTCCTCCGGCCAAAGTGGCAAGACTGAGAAATACGGACGATAAACGACGCACGAGAAACCCCTTATGGTTGGCGTTAGTGACTAGGTCAGTTGACGACCATACCATCAGTCCAGTTCGTAGTAGACGCGTTTCCTCGTCAAAAATGGCACATTTTCAGGCAGACATCAGTGCCTGAGCAACTGCGAGCCCACTTAACGCTGCCCCCTCAATTTTTGGCCCCGCGAAGGCATCCCCGGCAAGGAATACCGGAGCATGAGGGGCTTTCCAGAATGGCTCTGCCCACGGTTGTTGTGGGGTTGCGTATCGCCACTTTTTGGCTTGGCTGGAAATGACGTCCGCTGATCCCAGCCACGGTTGAGCTGCGTGGATGAGTAGGTCTTGAATGTGTTCCAACTCATGCTCAAAATGTTGACGGCTCCAGTGGGGGTGAGCGTGAAAAGTGAGTGCAGGCATTGGGCTGATGCCCTTTGCCAGGTTGTCTCCAATAAATGAAAACGTGTCATCGGGGTTTTGTACTCCACCGGGGGCGGGAATGTTGTGAGATGAAGAATTAAGAACAGCGAGTAAACCCAATGTGCAGTCGTATTCAAGAGAGTGCAGTTGCTGTGGAAGTTCAATAACAGACTGTGCAAGGAGAGCAACTGTTTGTGGAATTGGCGATGTCACCACAACGGCATCACAACTGTGTGTGGTGCCATCATCAAACGTGATCTCTACTCCAGATGGTGAGGGCAATACAGAAACTGCCGTGCAGTTCACGCGCACATCAAGTGATGTGGCCAGATGTTTGGCAATTGCAGCCATACCTTGTGAACCCACATAACGAGAGTGACCATCGTGCTCGCCAAAACCCTGACACCATTCATGAACCACGCCTTCTTGCAGCCATGCATCTACATGCTCGGCAAACTGTGGAGAACGGACAGTAAAGAATTGTGCACCGTGGTCTAACACTGCTGTATCTATGCGACGCGTTGCGAGGCGCCCACCCACACCTCGACCTTTGTCAAACACCGTGACTGTGTGGTGAGCGCGATGCAACTCATTGGCAGCCATCAAGCCAGAGAGGCCCGCACCAATGACTGCAATGTGCATCAGATGGCTACATCTGCAGCGTGGCCATGAGGTACAAAGACTCTTTCTGCACGACCCAAAAAGTCCAGAAGAATTCTGTTGAAGCGAAACGCCTTCTCCAATGTGAGACCGTGTGCTCCACCGCTCATCACAACAAGTTCCGCAGTGGGGATAAGTGACGCAATCTCTTCCGCATCTCCACGTGGAGTAAGAATGTCTTGATTTCCCACAACAACCATGGTGGGGCACGCAATATTGCTGAGTTCTAGAGATAGTTCAGAGTCGTTCGTAGCAAGAATTGCCTGCACTTGAGATGCAAATGCATGTGCTGGGTTGAATAAACGCCACGAACCCATGATGGTGAGTGCAGGTAGTAGCCGTTGGAATGAACGTGGACCCACCATGTAGCGGGCGGCCTCTTTACCCATTGCCCCCATTCCTTCTGTGACAGCAACGTCTGCCCAAGATGCAAGTAATTCTTCTCTCCATTCATGATTCCTGCATGCAGTGGCAACAAGTGTGAGAGAACGAACTCTGTGCGGGTATTTCAATGCGATGATCTGACTAATTGCGCCACCCATGGATAAACCAACAACATGCGCTGCATCTATACCCACTGCATCAAGAACTGCGATGGCGTCATCGGCCATTTGTTCCAGCGTGTACTGAGTGGATGGTTTATCGCTTCTTCCCGCACCGCGGTTATCTAGCGCAATTGTTCTGTGTTTCAGAGCCAATGCTGCGCGCTGTGGATTCCAGCTGTTCTTCTCGGCGCCTAAACCTTGCACCAATAACACTGGTGCACGTTTTGTGAGACCAGTGACTTCGTAATGGATACGAACACCATCTGATGCAGTAACAAATGGCATGTTTATGCCACCTGCATACGAGCAGGAATGCGTTCAATTTCTGGCCACTCATACAACCAACGCACAACTTCTACAGTGGAGTGACGAGGTGCAAAGCGCAACAAGTGTGCCGCCTCATTGGAAGCAGCGAGTCTGCCATGCTGAATGAGATCGGCAACATGATCTGGCATGGGTGCGCCAGCAATTGTTGATGTTCTTTTGGCGAGCCACCAACCAGGACCAAAAGATGGTAAGGGTATGCGCTTGCCCGTCATTGTTGCGCGCAACATGCTGATAGCTCCGTTGGCAACAATGTTCACTACGCCGTCGGCATCGCGTTGCGCAGCTTGAATAAATGCTGTCGCAGCATCGTGATCTTCCACAACACAAAAAATGGGGTTACCAACGCCGTAATACGGAATGGCAGGAAGACGAAGCAATCGACCAAGTGGGCTGGGAACATGAGCGCCAAGAACTGGAGCTAAACGCAAGATGCAGACATTCACACCACGCGATGTGCGCAGATCTGTTGCTTGGTCTTCAATTGTTTTGCACATGTGACCGTAGGTGGTGTTTGGCGCAATGGGAGAGGACTCCACTGCAATTCCCGGTGAATACGAGGCTGGGCCATAGATCTCAATTCCGCTTCGTACCACAACTGTTTCTAACGATTCACATTGATGTGCAGCATCAAACACAGCCTTAGCAACAAGCTCTGTGCATTCCTTGGCTTCGCTTGTTGCTAATCGTGCGGCAGGCTCCCACACACCTACATGAAGAAGGACGTGAGGATTGAAATCGTGAATGAGTGTTTCAATCCTGTCGTGCTCATGTGGTTTTACGCGCACGAATCGAGAACGAGAAAGAAGCCTTCGTGGAGGATCAACATCGAATCCAAGAATTTCGCCGGCCCATTCCGTGCGCTCCACCATGGATGCGACAAGTGAGCCAAGTTCTCCACCCATACCGGTGATGAGAACGCGACGTGTCTTCATATAAACGAGGTTAGTCCCGTGTGACCTAACGGCTTAACGGAGATTATGAACACCCAGAATTAATTCGCGCGCCCATGTATCTAGCTGTCGTCCACCAATGCGCTCAGTAATGATGATGGCTTGAGACGGATCGTCCACCATGCCACTCCAACGGATGTATCCGCCGATGATTCCGAGAAGTCTGTCTCCTACTTCTTCTGCATGCATGATCAGTTTTTGATTCTTGCCAAGAAGATCATGGAGTTCTTTGTAGAAGGCACGAAGAAAGATATCTGTATCGTCTGCGCCACTCAGTGGACGATGCCGATACGGCATGTTGAGTTCTTCGTAAGCGTGCAAATTATGTGGAGCTGCGATGATGGAGATCACGGAGTCGAAATGATTTTCGCGTAGCCAGATGATTTCTTCTTGTCTGCGAACTCGGCGATGATTATCGCCATAACCACCGGGGCGCTCACAGATGGCAAGACGATCTTTAATGACCCATGTGAAGTTTCTGGGGGTGATCCCAAGTGCCCATTTTCCGCGCAGTTTCGGGGGCATTCAGGTCTCCTTGCCGTAGTTAGTCTTCCGTGGCGAAAAACGCCGCCCACGAAACTACCCCAGGTTGTGGAGGGTGAGCCTCTGTTTACTGCGGCGAATTTCCCGATTTTCCCCAATATCGCAGGCAATTGCCTCTCCTTTAGCCACATTTAAGATGCGATCCAGGGTGGCCAAATTGGGGGGATAAGGGTCTGAGAGCCAACGGCGGAGGGCTCGATACGCCAACGGAGTGGGTGCTTGGGCCAAGGCAATTGCATCGGTGGGGTCAATGGCCAGTGACAGTTCATTCAATAAATCGTCGTCATCGCGTAAGACCTGGGCCGTGCGATTCAATATGGGAATCATGTCTCTTCGGGACATGTCTTCCATTAGTGGCAAAAGTTCTTGTCGAATTCTGTTTCGTAAGAATCGCGGATCAGTGTTCGTGGAATCTTGTACAGGTGTAACGCCCATTGCTACACACAGTGCTTCAGTTTCTGTTCGCCGAATGGCCAACAGTGGGCGAGTAACGCCTGGTCGCATAGCACCAAGGCCCGTAGACCCAGCACCACGTAACAAGTTGATAAGCAGTGTCTCTGCTTGATCATCTGCGGTGTGTCCGGTGAGCACGCCTTCTGGCATGACTGCGTACCTGGCTTCTCGTGCACGTGCCTCAAGATTTGAACCCTGTGGAACTTCAACTGTGTGCACGTTGATGGAGTTAATGCCAAGTTCATGTGCCAACTCTTGAATCACGTTGATGTCTGAGGAGGAATCAGAACGCAGACCATGGTCTACATGTTCAATAGAAATGTTTAGTTGATGAGCATGAGCAAGAATGAGGAGCGCCAGTGAATCCGCACCTCCAGAAACTGCACAACTGACGGCAGTGCCTGGCGCTGGGAAGGTACAACGTGTCAATAACTCGTTGATGAGAGATTGAATTTCACTCTTCATGAATGTGTTCATGAGTTGATGGGCGCTAGCAGACCCATCGGAGAGTTACTTTTTGGCAGCTTTGCGCTGACGACGGTTTGGATACTTTGTTGCGCTTACTTTGGCTACATATCCAACAATGGTTTGCACAACGGCACCAATACCTGCAATGAGAAGAACAAGACCGACCCAGTAGTGCCATACATACGCTGCGAACATGGAGTTAAGCGTAGCCACAACTGCCGGAAACAAAAGGGTTGATCTGCTGTTTCAGCCGTGCAATTGGCTAGTGATCGTCAAGGATTTGGTCGCCAAAGCAGTTCTTCAGACGGTCTAGGAAGCCATCTGGCAACTCGTCGGCGAGGGCTTTCTTCTTCACAACCTCGCGTAATTCCGCATGAAACTGGAATGCGCCTTGGCAATCTGTGCACACCGAAAGATGACCCATGATCTCTTCTTTGTCACCAGGTGACAATTCAGAATCGAGAAAACGATCAAGTTCATTCAAGGTTTCTTGACAGTCAGCCATGGTTTACTCCGGTTGGGACGGAGCCGAGGCTCCATCGGTTTCTACTAAAAGGGCCTCGTTCACGAGACCACGATCTTTTGCATACTGGTACAACCTCTTATGCATCGTTTTTCTTCCCCGATGCAGGCGAGACATCACTGTTCCGATGGGAACATCCAGCATTTCTGAGATTTCCTTATAGGAAAAGCCCTCCACGTCTGACAGGAGGACAGGAAGACGGAAAGATTCTGGGAGGTCCTCAATGGCGCTTTTCACCTCGTCATCGGTAAACAGTTCAAACATTTGGTCTTCGGCTGAGGCTGACATTTTGGATTGGTCGAATGCCCCCATTCGCCGAAAGAGATACAGCTCTTCTACGTCATCAAGTTCTGTTTCATCTGGACGACGTAATTTGGCGTTGTATTTATTGATGTACGTGTTGGTCATGATGCGAAAAAGCCAAGCACGCAAATTGGTGCCCTGCTCGTAACTATCAAACGCTCGCCATGCCTTTAGGTATGTCTCTTGTACGAGGTCTTCAGCATCGGCTCTATTACGCGTCATGCGCACGGCAGTAGAGAACAACTGAGGCGCATATTGCATTACGTCAGCGCTGAAGTTCTCGCGTGCCTCCATATACAGAGTTTTGCAGAATTAGCGGTAGCGACGTGAACGGCGCTCAACCACGCTGTCCATTGCTTTTTGAAAGCGCTCGAGATACTCAGCGAGGGCGAATCTTTCTGATTCGGTGAATTCAGACATCACATCAAGCAAAACGGCTCTGCGACGCTCGGCAACTTCGCTGTGAATTCTTCTGCCACGCTCTGTTGCGGCAATGGTGACAACGCGACCATCCCCACCGTGCTTTACGCGCTCTGCCAAGTTGTCTTTGATTAAGCGTTGCACGGCACGTGTTGCAGTGCTTGGGTCGATGTGCAAGTAATCGGCGAGATCACCCATTCGACACGACTCAACCGTGACCAAAAGATCGAGTGCATCCATTTGACCAGGCTCTATTGCACTACCACCAACACCATAAATAACGTCACGGAGTGTTGATTGTGTTGCGCCGCGTCGGATCTCGCGCCATGAACGACCAATGCGACCAGCTGTCTCGAGATCGAGATCATTGGTGAGGTTGGTGGGCGTCTCAGTGGTTGCCATATGTCATTAGGGTAGCGACATGGAACCAGAGAACGTCGGTCAGGAAATACCTCAAACCCCGCTTGATGCTCTGGGAATCATGGCCAGTCAACAAGCGATTATTTCGCCACAAATGCGTCATATTGAGATGTACACGCGACGAGGATTGTTGTCACTTTTGTGGCACGAACCAACGGGTAAAGCCCTATCTCTTGGTGTTGTGATGGTGGGTGGCGCAATGGGAGGCACACTTGGGCCGGGCGAAAGTTTGTATCACGCACTCGGTGAAGAGCTAGCAAAAAAAGACATTCCGTCTATTCGGCTGAGTTACAGAAAGCCAAACGACATGGACTCATGTTGTGTTGATGCCGCCGCGGCAGTTCAGCTACTTGTGGGAAGTGGAGCTGATCATGTGGTGATGATGGGTCACAGTTTTGGTGGCGCTGTTGCCGTGCGCGTTGCAGTGGGCTTATCAGAGATGATCGCCGGCGTAGTCACGTTTGCAACGCAATCTGCAGGATGCGAACTTGCAGGTGGTTTGCAAGGGAAAAAGTTTCTGATGTTTCATGGTGAGAACGACTCAATTCTTCCGGTTGAAGCAAGTGAAGTAGTACGAGCAATTGCAGGCACCGGTGATTTACATGTGATGCCGAGTGATGATCATTTGCTCGCTAAGAGCCATGACGCAATGTTTGAGACCGTAATGACCTGGATTGATGAAATAAAAACGGAATTAATCCACTAATTAACAATCCAACGGCGGCGAGTAACGCAGTGAATTCCAACTGTTGAGACATAAGAAGTGTTGCCACTATTCCTAAACACGGAATAATTGGCACCCAACCAAGTGCACCAGCAATTTTGAATGGTCTATCAATATTGGGTTTTTGTTTGCGCAACATGATGACTACAACGTTGACAACAAGAAACATGAGATAGATGAGTGCGTTCGTTGCGGCAGCCAAGAGCTGAAGTCCACCCATGAGACTGAGCCCCATTGCAATACCTGAAATTGCAAGAGTTGCCGCACGAGGAGATCGTTTGTCTTGCACACGTGCCCACCAAGATGGAATAACTCCGGTTGCGCCCATGCTGTACACCATTCGAGATGCCGCAGTGGTTGCCAGAAAAGTGGTGTTTGCGGTGGTGGCTAATGCAACCCCAGCTATCACTTTTACCGATGCTCCGCCCAACGTTTCCTTCATGACATCAGTGAGTGGATGTTTTGCCAGTGCGAGAACATCTGGTCCAAGAACACTTACTGCCACAACTGCAACCAATACATATAAGACTGTGGAGATACCAAGAGCCAATATCAATGCACGCGGAATTGTTCTGTGCGGATCGTGAGTTTCTTCTGCCAAAGTGATGACCTCATCAAAGCCGATATATGCAAAGAAGATGATTGAGGCTCCACCCAGAACTCCGCCCCATCCATTTCCTGTTGTGAGACTGACATCTCCAATGTGGTGCGCACCTACTGCAATAACGATGAGTAGGCCAGATATTTGAATGATGCTGAGAACAATGACCAGCCATTTTGCATGTTGCATTCCCATGATGGAGACAAAACACACAAAGGCAAGTAGCAAAAGCGATGCAATGTGTTCATTGACATCGGTGAAAACATTGAGGTAGCGAGCAAATCCCAGTGACACTGCTGCGGATGCAACTGCCAAAGCAATGGTCATACCCCACCCAGTGATGAATGCCACCCACGATGGGAACACCTGACGGGCGAATTCATGTTCTGAACCTGCTCTTGGAAACATGGATGACAATTCCATATAACTAAACGCCGTGAGTGCGCACAACACACTGGCCAGCAACATAGATAACCACACAAGGCCACCAGCCTTTTCTGTTGCTGGGCCAATCAAGATGTAAATGCCTGCACCAATGATCACACCCACTCCACCTGCGGTGACATGGGTGAGTCCCATCACTCGAGTAAATGAATCCTCGCGTGTTTGGCTCATGTACTTACTGTGTCATGAGAGAGGTGATTTAGCCACCAAATTTCGTACCAACAAGTGATTGCCATGTTGCCTCGTCTATGAGGCCAGTTTTTTGCAGTGACTTAGCCGTTTGATACTCGAACACAGCTTTGGCCATGCTGGGACCAAAATAACCATCTACCTGAGTTTTGTATCCGGCTTCTTTCAATTTAGTTTGCGCGGTTTTCACCGCACCGCCGGTGTCACACTTTTCAATCGGTAGTTGCACTGCCGCGGTGTAACCAGTGCATTCAGAACTGAATTGCGCATTGATTTCAGCCTGTGATGGTGTGCAACCAGTTTCAGAGACGTAACGCAACAAGTTATTCGCAGACCAAATTGCACAGGCAACATCTGCAGGTGGTAATTCAGCTAATGTTGCAGGACCAACGTTTGGGATGTAACACGTTGACTTGTACTTCGTTAGAGGAAGTGATCGTTGGCATGTTGCAGTGTGTGTCCATTTACTATTCACCAAATGAAAGAGACGTGTTTGAGTACATCCGTCTTTGGGACAATTCCAAGAATCTAAATCTGTATCTCCCATTGCCCACGTAGCGGTGCATTTTTCTGCCAAGACTTTCTCCCCGTAACTTGCGCTAATCGCTTTTGAGTCGCAGGCGATTGCTTTCTCTCCAGAATCAGGATTCTTGAGCAAGGCAACCGTTGTAGTGGTCTGAGGTACAGCAGTTGTCTGCGGAGCGGATTCAGCAGTTGTGTTTTGAGTGTCAGCTGATTTGGTACACGCTGCCAACGTGAACATCACACAACAAACTGAGAGGATTTTTTTCATCTGGTGACATCACCTGGCATAGCGGGAATCTCTGGGTCTGGATTTGCTGCAACAATTCTTACCGCCAGCCAGATGAAGAGAAACTGAAACGGCAAACGTCCGTATGCCACTACTTGGTCACTAAAGACGCGATCCCGCCAGTCCCACGCCATGTAGAGGTTTGCCGGGTACACACCAATAAAGAGGTAGATGGCTGCAATCGCTCCTGTTCGTCTGTGCTGTGGCCGAAGCAAAAGCCAAGCAATAACAAGTTCTGCAACGCCACTTAGATATGTCCAGAAGGCCTCATTTGGGGGAAGCCATGGGGGAACGATGTCATTGAAGAATTGGGGCGAGATGAAGTGCATCACTCCGGCAAAGGCCAAAAATGCCCCCATCACGACAGCTACCTGGTTCCACCTGTTCTCCATGGGGTAAGCCTTGCACACCGTCCACTTTGTGCTGGCCCTACAAGCCCATTGGTTGTCCACTTGCTTTGATGATTTCCCCTAATAACGGGGCTCGTTGAGACACTGGGTAGACAATTTTTCTAGGATGTATGCACGTCTACTTTGAGGAAATCTGACGATGAAAAAAAGTACTTTTGGCAGAGTCTTAGTTGCGCTGAGCGTGGTTTCGATTTTTGTTGTCTCCCAAGAGGTACAAGCAGTTCCTTCTCCTACGCCTGCACTTGAATTTTCTGCGTCTGGTTCAACAGTCACTGCTGCAACAGATGGAAGTGCCTTTACATCTACTGCTGTTGCACCAATCACCATCAATGGGCAAACAAGTCAAGTGATTACAAAGACATGGGATAAGTCTCACATGGGATTTGTAAACGGCTCTGTGGTAGCTCCTGAAGGTTGGACGGTGGAATACACAACCGATGGATCTACCTGGTCAAGTTCATTACCTGGTAACCCAGCAACAGTTACTGGTGTACGAACCACTGGCAGTTTGCAATCCATCGGCTATTCAAATGGCTTACAGACAAGTATCTCCAGTGCTCCCAGCACCATTAAGCAAGCAACCGTTGGTTCATTGTCAATTACTGGTAGTGGCGATGGATACGACGTCTTCATGGATGAGGCCTACACGAAGATTTTCAATGTGTGGCATCACTCATATCCGAATCAAATTGACTGCCACAGTCTCTTCAATGGTTCGAGATGCACGGGATACCCCATGACAATGCCTCACAACTTGGGTACCAACGATCGGTCAACGGGAATCGTTGTGGGTTCAAAAGTATGGGTGGCATCTGGTTATGGCTCAAACCCAGGTGGAGGTTTTTCTTGCTTCTTGGTCGCTGGTGGTTTATGCAGTACCAGTTTTATTTCTTTGACAACCAATGTTCATACAAACAACTACAACAACGTAGGGAACATGGAGAGAATTGGTCAGTATCTCTTCACTCAAAACTTTAAAGATGGCAAAGTGTTGTGCCTTGATACGCAAACTGAAGCAGCGTGCTCCAACATGCCTGCAGGTGGGTTCAATCTAGGTACTTCGTACACTCAGTCCTATCCCTCTAACTTGCTTGTTGTTGGAACTCGCCTGTATGTGAACGATGGTCGTGGCAGTGTGGGTTGTTTAGATACAGCAACGTGGGCTCGGTGTGTTGGCTGGGAAACTGCGTGGTCAACAACTCGCGTCAATAACGTTTTTGCACTGCCAAACTCAAGCGGATCAATTGTCGCAATTTGCACATTTAATACTTCAACTGCAGGTTGTGTTGATTTCTCGAAAAATGCTTACACAACTCCAGCATCCCTAGATGCTGCACGCACTGCTCTTCCACTTAGCTTAGCTGCGGTTAATGGAAACTTGGGGGGATACGAGTCAACTCCACGTACAACCGGAAGTCGGTTGTACTGGGTGAATATGGTTTGGGACAACACTCAGTCAGGTGGATTAATTACATGTTGGGATGCTGCGCTCAATAACGGCAATGGTGGTCAATGCACTTTTTCCGGCCAGAGTTCACACCCCACTTATATTTCTGATGAGTCGTATGCACTCACTATTGATCCCCAGAACTCTGAATGTTTGTGGACAAATGACAACAACGGAAATATCGAGAGCTTTGACGCCATAACGGGAAATGCAGGATGCCCTGTTCCCACAGATGCAGTAGTACAGATTCCTTATTCAGTGGCAGTTCCCAGATACAGCTGTACAGAAGCCGGACGAATAAGGCAGTGGGATTCCATTACATTGAGCGCAACTGGCGTGACGCTTTCTTCTCTCAAAGTAACGGTGAAGAAAAACGGTGTTGTGGTTCCTGGCTGGTCAAATGTGGCTGCAAACTCAAGCGGACGTGTTGATCTCAGTTCTTTGTCTGTTGCATCAAGTGGCACACAGCCAATGTTTGAAATCACAGCAACTGGATTAACTACATCCCAAGCACAAACAATTACAGGAGATGTGAAGTATTTGTCTGATGCTCCACAGTTATGTGTGAACCTAAATCCGTTGAGTTTTTGCCCAACTGGGGTTGGCATTGCATCATCAGCGACTGTTCCTCGCGCAGATGAGGCCGTTCAACTCACTGTTGTTAATTCTGGATCCTCTACTACTCAGAACTTCACCACGAATCAAACTGTCACACGTTCTGCAGTCACAAACTGCGTGGGAATTGTCAATGGGAATGTGTCGGTGAATACGGCGAACGGGTCAGTCAATATTCCTAATGCACAAGTTCAATTAAAAGATTCATCTGGCAATGTGGTGGGAACTGCAACAACAGATTCAAATGGGAACTATGCGTTTAACAATGTGTTTCCACACGGATATACCGTGCACTTTGCGGGTAATTCTCAAGCAGCCTCTGCAACGGCAAATACAACTTTGGTTCGAAACTTTGCACTTTCCTCTAGTCAAATTGTTGCAAGTCCTGATGCAAAATCTGGGCCTGTAGACCAATCATTAACTTTGAGTGCCAGTGCAGATGCTGGAGGTATTCCTATTGTTCAGGGTTCTGTTCAAATTCAGGATCCTGTCGCTAACACCTATCACTCTGCTGTGAGTCTTAACGGTGCGGGTCGCTTTAGTGCAAGCAGTACCGACAATTCTGTTGTCTTTACCCCTGAAACCGGTTGGACTGGTAAGCGAACAGTGACGTATCGAGTTTCAGATCTCGCATCTGGCAGTGCAACCTCAACTTTTTCTGTCGTTGTTTCTCCAGCACCCACTCCGCGTGTTGTGCTTCGTAACGGCAGAAATGGCGCCACACTGACGTGGACAGATTCTCCAACACCTAGCGTCATCAAATATGTTGTGAAGCTTGATGGGCGCACTGTGTGCACAGTCGACGACTCAAATCGCATTTGTGTTTATCCAAAATTTATGAGTCGTGCATCTAATTTCACGGTCACCGCAATTGGTGGTGATGAAACAACATCGGTAGAAACGCCAGCCGTGATGTTGAATGAGTGCCGTGTGGTTGCTTCCATCAAGTTCGGTACAAATCTGGCCGTCATTACAAAAAAATCAGATGCAATTCTTCGGTCAATTGGTCTCCGTATGAAGAAGCTCAAGTCTTCAGGCCTTTGTCTCATCGGGCATACAGACTCCAGAAGCACAATCAAATCAAATAATGATTTGTCTTACTGGCGAGCCAATAATGCATATTCACATATCAAGAAATGGTTGCCTGCAAATGTGAAGGTCACTCTTGATTATTCAGGTGAGCATCGTCCTCGTGCCACTAACTCCACCTACAAAGGCATGGAGTTGAACCGCCGTGTGGACATAGGAGTGCGTCCATAGCGGAGTTACATCACTCGAAATGAAGTGGACTTTGTTGTCTTCTTTTTCTTGATGGTAACAGTGGCTGTCACTCGACATGTTCCTGTGGAGAGTGCCATGACTTTACCTCTCACTATTCGGCACACTTTTGGTGACGATACTTTGAGAAGGACTTTCCCCCCCTTAGGAATTGATAACTTCATTCGATTGAGAAGAGTTGCTTGAGTCACGCTGATGACTAATTTGATGTCATCTGTTGCGGTTGTCGCTGCCAAAGCTTGTTGAGGAACCTGAGATGGTGAAGCTGCTGGCGAAGTTGGTACTGCTGTTTGTGTGTTGGTAGGAGCTGGCGAATTCGGTGATGAGGTAGTGGGTCCGAGTTTTGCAAGGATGATTTTGTAGGTGTCATCTCTAAACACAATGCCTGATACCAAACTCGATGTCTCAGAGAGCTGTGTAATGTGGGTAAGCATTGACTCTTCATTGGAAAACGGAAACAAAATTCCGTTTGTGCCAAAACTTGTGTTCAAACCGCCAGTACTTGTGGTTTGGGCGATGGCAGAAAAGAGATTCTGGCGAGACACCCGAAGATCTGAGTCTCCGCCTCCAACAATTGTGATGTTTCCACCAACTTCGATCATTGAGTACACGCTCACATTGTCAACTTCGGATGGGTTTCGATAAACAAATTCAAGGTACCCATTGCTATTAAATGATGTGTTCAGTGAACCAGTTGCATCCCATTGAACAATTGAGTTTTTCTGTGCGGGTGATTCAGTTTTTCCAAGAAGATAGATCTTTCCTTGTGCCGTGACATGAATGGCACTCAGATCATCTAGTGAATGTGCCTGTTGGATCTGCCACGTGACAAATCCGCTAGAAAAGGTGGAATCTAGAGTCCCATCTGAAAGTACACGGGCGAGGTATCCCACTGTCTGTGCGTTGATGGTTGCGTAACCAGCAATGTAGAGAGAGTTATTACCTGCTGAAGTTGCCACGCTGATCTGGCCAGAACTGCCAATGGGTAATTGAATTCCTCCCGAGAAATTTTGTGAGTCGGTAAACGATGGATCTAATGATCCACTTGTGGTGTATTTGTAGAGCCATTGTTTGCCTTCGTAATTCACATAGCGAGTAAGAGCAACAATCAAGTCGCCGCTTGTTAGTCGAATAATCGAGGTAGGTGATAAATCAACACTGCTCTCAGAAGTAAAAGCGAGACCGTTGGTACCAAAAGAGTTGTCCACAGAACCATTTGCATTGACTCGCCAGATCATCACCGAAGAGTTTTGGTAATTCTCACGTCCATAACCAAGAATCAGAATCTTTCCGTCAGGTTGTATCAGCATGTCTTGAATAAGTAGCCAGAAGGTGTCGTTTGGTGGAGTCAAAAATTGATACCCACCGTTCCCAAATTGGGTGTCAAGAGAACCATCGGTTTTCAATTTCATGACAAAGCCTCGATAAATCTCATTCATTCCACGTGAGACTCGTGTGAAACCAACACTAAGAATGGATCCATCTGATAACGCAGTACTTTTAAAGACAAATGTTTCCCACGGCTCGGCGGCAAGTTCTAGGACAACATTGCTAAATGAGGAATCAGCAGAACCAATGCTAAGGAAGCGTCCAATTACTCCGTCACTGTTGTCTCGCAGTCTTCCTGCCATCACAATTTTTCCGTCGCTTTGGAGTAGAAGAGACATTGCCTCGACATTGTCGGATGTGCCATTCCACATGCATTGGAAACAACCTGTTGAAGAGCTATACGTTCCATTTGACTCCACCCTGATGAACCCACCAGTGGTGTTTGAGTTAATAGGGAAGATGAGCCTTCCATCAGGCTGAACGGTCAGTCGCTTAGGCAATGATGTCGAATATGAAGCCTCTACGGTGCTGAGAGAAAACCCCGAATTTCCAAATGTTGTGTCAACGGCTCCACTTGAGTTGAATTTTGCTGCGCCGTAATACCAAGGTCCGTAGTAGTAAGCACCGACTACACCAGCTACCACGATGCTTCCACCTGATAACTCAACTGCAGAGGTCATGTATGCATCGGTCTCAGATGCAAATTGTGTGTACACAATTCCGTTGCCATTAGAGGATCCGTCAAAAGTGTGATCCAAAAATCCACTCGAATTTATTTTTACGAGAATCATTTGTCGGCCAGTGCCAGGGCCAAATCCTGAGGCAACTCCAAGTAATGAGCCGTCATTTAGTAGGAGTACTGAAGTGAGATTTGTCCATGCGCTAACACCTCCTGTCTTTGACAGAATTTCGATACCGGCACCGCTTCCCCAGCTGTAATCAAATTCTCCGTCTGAAGTAAGCGCAAAAAAGTAGAGGTTGTAATTGTCCCGACCGGCGTTTTCTATGGTTAAACCCACATATATGCGACCATCTGAGTTATTCACTGCTATCAACACTTCAGACGAACCGAAATTTTTGCCAGGAAAGTTGGGAGCGCTGTACATACCGTTATCCGCAAAAGTGTTGTCACGTGTCCCATTTGCAGTGAGCCTGTATAGGACGATTTTGGCTGCACCATTTTTAAATTGTGTACCCGCGACGAGAATCTTTCCATCAGATTGAAGTGCCATATTTGGACTGACGAGCCTGAGTGGCTCAGAGCGTCCATTCGTTCCAAAATTGGACATCGGAGTGCCGTCGCTTGAGTACTTACCAATAACGAAGCTGTCGAGACCAGTTCCGGGGTTGGCCACTATCAACGCATGAATATCACCATTGGCGTTGGCTTGAAGATCAGATGCAAGAGAGTCTGAAGGCTGCATGGGGATTTCATGGATTGCAATGCCGTCTGTACCAAATGAGGAGTCAAATGGGGATGCCTCTGCAGCGCGAATGGTCGCACTTGGCAACGACAGGAAGGTGAAAGTTGATGCCAGAACCGTTGCAACAGTGGTGAACACACGAATCTTCATGGCCCCTCATTTCTAGATAATTATCTAGAAATGTATATCAGTTATAGATAATTATCTAGTTCCTGTTTCGGGGGTTCATGAGGTGGCGCAGTGCCTCAATTGTGGCTTCATTTACACCGTCTGAGAGATCTGATTCGTGGGTGATGTCGACAAGAACCCGACCTAGGAACATGGCTTGAATGACATAGACCAATGCGGGAAGGGGAACTATTGGCTGAATCAGTCCCTTATCAACGGCAATCTGGAACGAGTCCACGAGGAACTGGGAACCTTTGATCTGTGATTCGGCGAGCATCTTTCTCAGATGTGGATCTTCGGCTGATGTCGCAATAGTTCGGATACGTCGAGACCGTTGCGCAACGACTTTGTCTGAACCAAGAGTACGAATGAACATCGCCAACAATTCAAATAGTTCTTCGCCAGAGTTCCCTGTCTCAATTAACTTTCGAATGATTTCATTTTCATTTTTTAATGATTGCTTTAACTGTTGAGCTTCGCAATGTGAGATCAGCCCATGTCGACTACCAAAGTGATGATAAAGAGATCCCCGCGATATTCCCGATTCCCTCAACACCGTTTCCAAGTTGAAATCAATCGAGCCGCTACGTTCTAATTCTTTGAGACCAAACGAGATCAGAGTCTCCATGGTTGAAGAACCATTTGAGTTTTTTCGCATTGGTCCTTCAGAGACGTCCACGACGAAATTGTGCCACGAATCGATTAAGTGTTCCTACTTGGGTGCTTTTGCGAGGAAGGTTTGACTATCTGTGCCGGCGTTTAATGAGCTGCATGTGGGAATACCTTTAGGAAGTTCCCTGAGTGGAATTTGTCCACTGACTCCTGGGGTAAGCCTTGCATGCATGATTCGAAACGGGCAATGGGATCACGACCACCTTCTGTATGTGGGTAATCGCTTGAAAAGAGATAGAGATCATCGTTTGATTGGGTGATGAGTCTGCCTACATCTTCAAAAACAAATGGAGTGAATGCCATTTGCTCTCGAATTTGTTCAGATGGCTTACGAGTGAAGCCTTTTAATCGATCATCTACTTTTGAGTATGACTTATGAATGTGGTCGAGTCGATCAATCATCTGAGGAACCCAACCGGCTCCAAGTTCCACTGAAGCAATAGTCAGACTAGGGAATTCTTCAAGCACCCCGTCAATCACCATCATTGCGACGAATGTTTCGATTTCGTGATGCAGAACTGCAGCGTCTCGGGCGCGGACATTTTCTCCACCACCCATCCAATCTCGGGTTGCACCCCGGCCATTGTTGTTCCATGCCCGTGGAAGTTGAATGCCACTGCCGCCAACGTGAAACACCACAGGAACTTTTGCCTCCTGCAGGCGTGCCCAAATGGGGTTGAAATCGATATGTGTAGGGGAGCGATCGCCGGCAAGACGATGTGGAATCCACATGGCCTGCAAGCCGTTTTCCAAACTCCATTCCACTTCAGCAAGCGCAAGTTCTGGATTGTCGAGAGGTATGGCGGCCACCCCCATTAGGCGAGAGTCGATGCTGCAGAAATCTGCCATGTGGCGGTTGTGCGCTCTCGCACCTCCGTAACGAATGCGGTCCGCAATTTTTTGCGAGGGATCAAAAACACTGCGCAAACTATGGGTAGCAAAGACAACTTGCTTCATGAAGCCGAGCATGTCATTGGCGATGACTCTGTCTTCTTTATCAAATGAACCAAGAGCTTGGATCTCTTTGACTTCAGTGATCATGCGATCACCATGAGCAATAAGTGTTTGCTTATGTGAGTCTGAATGTCGAGAGCCGTTTGCCATGATTTCGGCAACTTCTTCATCAGTCACAATTGATCGGCCGTAGTCAACTAGTGCGAGTTCTTCTCGAATATCTGGGTCTGCAAACTTGCGCAGGAAGTCGGGCAATTCCATTATGTGAGTGTCTGCGTCATACAGAACTCTGTCGCCGGCGTAAGTCATGTTGCTCCCCTCACAATGAATGTGATGGGAACGATACCAGTATGAGTCGCGTTACTTTTCAGCGTATGTAGTGAGAATGTGGTGGAAGTCTTCAATGGTTCCGCCGAGTTCTTCGTTCTTGCCAGTGTCGTCCCACTGACGTAACGAAATTGCGTCTGCAAATCCAGGCATTGATTCAAACCGCTTCACTTCATCTTTTGTCATTGGGCCTCCTTGCAACTTCAAAGAGTGCGTTGAAGCGGGGCTCAGTGATTCAAGGTAACCCTCTTGCTGAGCGCACAGCCATCTTTTTGCCTCAACATGTAATGCAATGGGGAGTCGAACAGAAGCTGGGAGAACAGATGAAAGACTGCGTGCCCCAGAGGCCTCGTGTTCGGTATCTATCTGAAATTCTTCCTTGCCGTCGTTCACTTCAAGATCTATGAGATGTCCGATGTCATGAAGAAGTGCAGCAACAACAAGGTGAGATGGTGAGTTGCTAGCGATGGCCAATTTTGCACATTGAACTGCATGTTCTGTTTGCGTGATTGCTTCGGCGTAGTTATGTGATCCCCATTTTTCAAACAGATCAGATATTTCCTTGAGCGAGGAGAACTTCATACAACTGGTTTTCCTTCAAAGTCATTGATTAATGAAAGACGCACACTATTCACGCCATGTGAAGATTCATTAAAGACGCGCATTTTTTCTTCGTAGTAAGCGGTTCTGAGGTCACCCTCAGACTGCGCGTTGTATGTGGGGAACAGGGCCCGACGATCATACGCAGAATTATTAGAGCCACTGCGATGAGGCGTGAGTGCATCAAAAATAAGCACATCTCCTGGTGCCATCTCCACCGAGTGCCATTTATGTTGCAGTGTCCATTGTTCTACGATGCAACCTCTGTCATCCATGGGCAATATTTCTTGATGAGCGGCGTCACACACTTCAAGACATCCGTTTTCTTCTGTACTGGCATCCACAGCAATCATCACGGAAATTGACTTTTTAATAAACGGATATGCAGGTGCATCTTGATGCGGCCTAAATCCTGCTCCGCCAGTCAGCTTGTAGTTGACCTTCTCCTTATATAAGTAGACGGGCTCACCTAAAAGATCTCCCACCATTTCGGGAAGCGTGCCTTCGGTGAGCAAATGTCTGAGCCCAGCGTGAAAAGGAATGAAATTTTCAGTTCTACAAATTTTGGGACCGTGGTCTGTCATCTCATAGTGATTGAGCCACGGGACGTCTTCAGATGTTGATTGAAGCTCTTCAATCATGGTCCCAAGGTTCTTTACGGTTTCATCATCAAAAGGTCGCACTTTGAGCCAACCTTTGAGTTGAAAGTGGTCAATGTCAGATTGGGAAAGCATTGTCTTCTATCGTATGTGAATCATGAGCCTCAACGTCCTGTTCATCACATTGGACCAATTTCGTGGGGACTGTTTATCTTCTGCCGGCCATCATGTGGTGCAGACTCCGCATCTGGATCGACTTGCTGCACACGGTGTTCGATTTGCACGTCATTACAGCCAGGCATCTCCTTGCTCTCCAGGACGGGCGTCCTTGTACACCGGCATGTATCAAATGAATCACCGTGTGGTTGCTAACGGCACTCCATTAGATAACGGGTTTGACAACGTGGCGCTCATGGCCAGACGTGCCGGCTATGCGCCTGCATTGTTTGGCTACACGGATCAATCAATCGATCCGCGAACTGCGACAGGACCAGATGATCCACGACTCTCTTCGTATGAGGGCGTTCTGCCCGGATTAGATGTTGAGTTAGACCTCACTCAAAATTTTGATTCTTGGCGTGAGTGGTTACGCAAAAAAGGTTTCAACGTTGACATGAGCATTCATAAATTGTTGGGCTCAGAGCACGAGAGACCAGTTGATGCAAGTGTCTCAACATTCCTCACAGATGAACTGTTGTCATGGCTTGAAAAACAACAAGAGGGTTGGTTTGCACACGCCAGCTTCATTCGTCCACACCCTCCGTATTCAGCCGCAGGTGAGTACTCAACAATGTATGACCATGCTGATGTTGGAGAGCCCATTGGGGTTGGGGATGAAGTGCATCCATTCCATGAAATCATGTTGTCGCTAGATGCCACCAAAGCCCCAACAGATCCACACGAGCTAGCAAGAATGCGCGCTCAGTACTTTGGAATGATCAGCGAAGTTGATGCACAACTGGGAAGAATTTTTGATGCTCTAGAGGCATCTGGTCAGTGGGAAAACACATACATAGTTGTTACTGCTGATCATGCAGAACTACTTGGTGATCATGGGTTAAAAGAAAAAGTGGGATATTGGGAAACAAGTCAGCATATTGTTTCCATTATTCGAGATCCACGTCGCTCTCAAGCACACGGAACTGTTGTGCATCGCTTCACTGAAAATGTGGACATCTTGCCAACTTTGTGTGAAGCGCTAGATCAACCTGTGTCAGCTCAATGCGATGGGCTGCCACTCACCCCATTCTTGGAGGGAATCGAGCCCGCTAAATGGAGAGATAGCGCCCATTGGGAATATGACTGGCGTTCAACATTGATACCGCTATACGAACATGGATCTCCATGGAAGAGACATTTGGAAACTATGAATCTGGCAGTACGCAGAAGTGAGTCATATGCGTATGTGCAATTCGCCGATGGTGACTGGCTGTGCTTTGACCTAGCAACAGATCCCACATGGCGGACACACGTTGATGACCCCGCGATTATTGCAAGGGAAGCTCAGGCCATGTTGCAGTGGCGTATGCGCAATACCAACAGAACCCTGACCGATTTTCTCGTGGAGGATGGCGGGGTGGGTCGATGGCCCACCAACGTTTCATGGCGTAAGTAATCCTTACTTGTACACAGATTCTAATTGTAACTAGAATCCAATTCATGAAGAATTGGGTAGCACGTGTAGTCACGGCCTCTGTTGTGGCTGGATGTTTGGTGATGGGGGCAAGCAAGAGTTCACACGCCTGGACTCGACCCGATGCCGATGTCATCACTTTTGGAGGAGCAGGAGAGGACTCTGTGAGAGGCATGGTGGTGGATGGTTACGACAACGTCTATGTCAGTGGATATTTTGAAGGAACGGTCGACTTTGCACCAGGTGTAGCTACGACCAACATCGCTACCGCTGGAGATAGGGATGGCTACTTAGCCAAATACTCATCATCAGGAACTTTGGTGTGGGTAAAAACATTTGGTGGAACAGACAATGATTCACTTGATGGAGTTGCACTAGATGCAACAGGAAATATCTATGTCACAGGTTCTTTTCAAGGAACAGCAGATATTGATCCCGGTGTGGGGGACGTATCAGTGACATCAGCTGGCTACAGCGACGGATACGTGATGAAGCTCAACCCTTCCGGCGAATATGTGTGGCATCGAACAATTAGTGCGTGGACAAGTGAAGGATTTGGTGACGTAAAAATCGATTCCTCAGGAAATGTTCTCGTACTGGGGATGATTCAGACGTCGTCTTCTCTAGAAGATGGTTCTGGCGGCCCCACAACAGTTGCTCCATCTGCTGGTACCAACTCGTGGGACGGCATAGTTGCACAATTCTCTTCGAGTGGATTGCTTCAGTGGACAGCGATACTTGGCGGTGCGCAAGATGATTGGTTCAGGACACTTGCTATAGACACAAATGACGCCGTCATTGTTGGTGGAAATTTCACTGGAAGTTTGGATGCGGATCCCACGGGTGGCGTGACTTCAGTGACAGGTACTGGTCAATACAACGGGGTAGTTGTGAAGTTGTCCTCATTAGGAGGACTTGTATGGGCCAAGGTGTTCGACTCAACTTTTGAGAACTCTGTACATGACATAGAAGTTGGTCCATCTAATGCAATTTATGTTGCAGGAAATTTTTGGGACACTACGGATCTTGATCCAGGTGTAGGTGTGATTAGTGCAAATGCAACAGTAACCGGCTCTAGCGACAGCTTCTTAGTGAAACTGGAGTCCACTGGTAACTATGCGTGGTCTAGAACATTTGGAACGGGTGCAGATAGTGACTCAGTTGACGCCATGATGTCTACGCCAAATGGAGTTGTTTTAGTTGGTGTTTATCGTGACGTACAAGATTTGGATCCAGGTCCTGCAACTGTGACTGCCGACGCTCCTGGTTGGAGAGATCCGTATGTTTTGAGTCTGAATCATGACGGTTCCACGCAGTCGGTGAGAACCTATGGCGGATCCAATAATGAAGATCAGTGGGCAGTGGTACCTACATCAGATGGTGGCATGCTCATTGGTGGCCAATTTGGTGGCGAACCTGATTTTCTCATTGGGTCAGACACCGCAAGAGTCAGTAGCAATGGAGACCTTGATGCGTTTGTGCTCAAGATTTCATCAAACGGAACTTCTGGTACCCCCACAACCACAACTACCTCAACAACGGTTCCAGTTGTTGCGCCATCATCCTCGTCTCATTCGGCTGTGACTACCACCTCTGTAGTGACAACAAGGATTCAGCCAGTGTTGTCTCGTCTGAAGTCACCCACACTTCTTTCCATCGCCACGTTTGCAGGACTGACTGTTCCTCGTGGGTCGAAAGTTTCAGCTGCGGTGCGGGCATCGTCGGCAAAGGTATGCGCTATTCAAAATCAGCGGATTCGTGGAAAGAAAAAAGGTTCTTGTTCC
Organism: Ilumatobacteraceae bacterium; assembly: GCA_023253435.1. Classification (GTDB taxonomy): domain Bacteria; phylum Actinomycetota; class Acidimicrobiia; order Acidimicrobiales; family Ilumatobacteraceae; genus UBA2093. The sequence goes on from JALRGJ010000006.1 coordinate 25,592, forward strand.
GTCTCCATCACCGTTACTTCAGTGGTGAAGGGTAAGAAAAAGACGGCTAAAGCATCGGTGAAACTTGTGGTGTCATGATGCCTTCGTTTTTTCTGTCTTCTTGCGCCAAGTAGTCTGCTGCTGTGGGGGAAGACAAGAAAAAACGCTCTGATGGGCTTGAGACAATGGATCGATTGCTCGAATTTGCTGAAGAGGAAATTCGCACTGTCGGGCCTGTGAAGTTCAACTTGGTAGATGTCTTGGCTAGGGCAGGAGTCTCTCGTAGTTCTGCGTATCACCACTTTGGTGATCGTGAAGGGCTTATTGCCGCAGTTGAGCTAAAGCACCACATTGAGTCAATGCGCAAAGTGAATGAGTTGCTTCGTACCGTTGTTGAAACTTCAACCGATCCAGGAATCTTGATGCAAAGTATTGAGTTCCATCTTGGGTTGGAAGGTTCTGAGTCTGGGCACGCTGGGCGAAGACGCCGCATTTATACCCTTGCAGCTGGTCAGGCAAGTTCAGCACTTGCTGAGCGAATTAGTGACGAACAACGAGCTGTGTCTGATTTTCTTGCAGGAACAATTGAGATAGCGCATCGCAAGGGAATGATTAAGCCTCGCGTTTCTGCAATGGCTGTGGCCCAAATGATTCTTGCGGCGATGTTTGGTCGTGCACTTGTTGACCTAACGGAACGCCCTGAAGATGACGAGGCATGGCTTGCTGGCACAGTGGAATCGTTGCGTCATCTATTAAATGTGCAGCAATAACTGGAGCCCAAGATGAGAATCGAACTCACGACCTACGCATTACGAGTGCGTTGCTCTACCGACTGAGCTACCTGGGCATGTGTACCAACTTTACCGACAACCTGCGCTAGCGCCTCTGTGGCTCATAAAGAGCGCAGAAATGAAAGCGATTTACTCCGTTGTATCCGCCAAGACAAACTGCAATGCGGCATCTGCCTGGGGAGACGGCAGTGACCAAATGAGATCACGCAACATGATGGCCTCATTCACATTGACAGACAGTTTGCGCATGGCCTCGTGAATACGGGAGATGGCGGTGATGTATGCCTCCGGACGCAAGATATGACCATTGCGTGCTAGTTCATCTCGGTACATGCCAGCGATCTCTGTGAGACCATCGCGTAATTCATCGGTTTTGTACCGACGAATTTC
>JALRGJ010000061.1 GCA_023253435.1 Ilumatobacteraceae bacterium
GTCACTCCTCGTGGAGAGATCAACATTCATTTCTTTGAACTTGATGATGAGACTATTTGGGGTGCAACCGGCCGACTCTTGTATCAGATGGTCAGCGCCCTGACAGCCTGATCAGTTTTATTTTTCACCGTAAGCGCGAACCACTCTGTAGAAGGTCTCAGCCCAGGAGAGACACGTGGTTCTCGAGGGTTTTTTACGCTTCAGGCAATCGGCTGTCATGTCTTTCTTAAAGACTGCATCCACACGTGCACGAAGTTTTGGGGTCCAGAGTTTTCCATTCTGAAGTGTGGCTAGGTTTCTGTATGCGAAGTCGTGGCGTCTGCATGCGTTGTAAAAATCAAAACTTCTCCCAGTGCTTCCTACAACCGGGGCGGAACAACCGTCGGTTGTCCAGTTGAGTCGAGAATCGTGCACGGGGGAGTCTGCTTCTTTGACAAAAGCGCTCAAAGATTTTGAGAACACCAAATCTTGCACCACTGTTTCAGGGGGAAGAGAAGAAAAACAGGCCACAAGTGCCACACAAGCCACAAGGCTCATGAATATCTCCTTTATGACGCGATGTGTGCTCATAAAGAAGGAATGAGGAAAGTTTCTATGCCTGTAATTTCTTCACAAGAAGTGCCATCTCCACTGCACCCACTGCGGCTTCATCACCCTTGTTATCAATTCCTGGGCCACTACGGTCAATTGCTTGTTGCTCTGTATTGACGGTCAACACCCCAAACATCACTGGAATGCCAGTGGACATTTGTGCATCTTGAATCCCTCGTGCGGCCTCACTACACACATAATCAAAGTGTGGCGTGTCTCCTTGAATCACTGTGCCCAAACAAATAACAGCATCTACTTTGCCTGATTGCGCAAGAACTTTTGCTGCTAGTGGAACTTCAAATGCGCCAGGCACCCACTCCTCAATAATGTTGTTATCTGCCACTCCACATCTGTCGAGGCCTCGAAGTGCGCCGTCTCTGAGATTTATCACGATGTGATCATTGAATCGTGCGGCAATGATGCCAATGCGTAGGGCTGAGCCATCTAGTTGTGGAGGTTGATTTCCACTTGAGCCTGCGCGTGTCATTTATTTCCTCCGTCCATATCGATGAGGTGTCCCATTCGCTCTCGCTTGGTTCGCAAGTAGGCCTCGTTTTCTGCAGTGGGGACTGTGTTGATGGGAATGCGTTCAACAACTGAGAGTCCGTATCCACCAAGACCACCGTATTTTGCCGGATTGTTTGTCATGAGTTTCAGTTCATGGACTCCCAGGTCTGCAAGTATTTGGGCACCAATTCCGTATTCACGGCTGTCAACAGGTAATCCCAACTCTGTATTGGCGTCAACTGTGTCAAACCCTTTGTCTTGTAACGAGTACGCACGTATTTTGTGACCAATTCCAATACCTCGTCCCTCATGGCCGCGCAGATACACCACTACACCTTTTCCGGCTTCGTCAATCTTGCTCATAGCTGCAGCAAGTTGTGGCCCACAATCGCACCTGCGAGAACCGAACACATCACCTGTGAGGCACTCGCTGTGTACTCGTACAAGAACCGGTTCTTTTCCGGTGATTTCACCTTTCACAAATGCAAGATGCTCAACACCATCGATGGTGCTTTTGTATGCCACGCATGTGAACGAACCAAATTCTGTTGGAACCGCTGCTTCGCCCATACGTTCTACAAGGCGTTCGTGGTGGCGGCGGTATTTAATGAGTTGCGCGATTGATGACAACAACAGTCCATGTTCTTTACAGAACTTACGTAGTTCTGGCAATCGCATCATGGTTCCGTCGTCATTTTGAATTTCACAAATCACACCAGCTGGTTGGCACCCAGCGAGGCGAGCAAGATCTACTGCAGCCTCCGTATGACCGGCTCGCTTGAGAACTCCACCGTTTCGTGCGCGCAATGGGAAGATGTGGCCGGGGCGAGCAAATGCAGCATAAGACTGAGATGGATCAGCAAGTGCCTGCAAAGTCTTTGCTCTATCAGCGGCACTAATGCCCGTAGAGGTTCCTTCAATGAGATCGACAGTGGTGGTGAAGGCTGTGCGCTGGCTCTCTGTGTTTTGTTCCACCATAAGTGGGAGGCGCAAGTCATCACAACGTTCCTCAGTCATGGGGCAACACACAACACCCGTGGAATAACGCACAATGAATGCCAATTTCTCAGGAGTTGCGAACTCTGCCGCCATGATGAGGTCGCCTTCATTCTCGCGATCTTCATCATCCACCATCACCACCATTTCGCCGCGTGCAATTGCCGCGATGACGTCTTCAATGGGATCTAGTGATTCTTCACTCATGACACTCCAACTTTCTTTTTGTGTGTATCCATAACGATTTCTATGTCATCTCCAAATGCAGTAGCAGATACCAATGTGCATTTTTCCAACGACAACTGCGCTGTTTCGCTGAAGAGTCCTGGCGCAGACTCATCTCCAGAAATAATGGGCGCAATATGAAAGACATATCTGTTCACAAGGTCTTGTGAATGAAATTCAGAGGCCACCTGAGGGCCACCTTCTACCATCAGTTGCACAATGCCCTGTTCGCCAAGGGTTGTGAGTAGGTCAGAAATTTCTCCGTTCCACACCGTGCAGGGATGAACTAGCGCCGTTGAGGGGATGTTTCCTGATTGAGAAAGCACGATGCGCTGAGGAGATGGTCCATCAACATGGCGAACGGTGAGTTCAGGATTATCAATTCGAACGGTGTTTGCTCCCACCACAATGGCATCGCTCTCAGCACGTATTTGGTGCACTCTTGTTCGAGCTGCTTCACCAGTGATCCAACGAGGCCCATGGGGTAGTGAGGAACGAGCATCGAGGGTTCCGGCCATCTTTAACAACACATATGGGCGACCTGTTGTGCGGTGATGCAGGTAGGGAGCAAGTTGCTCGGATACTTCATCGGCACAGACATGTTCAATTACTTCAACGCCGGCAGCACGAAGTGCTTGGTGGCCCTGACCAGCAACAAGAGGATCTGGATCAGTGATGGCGCTCACCACCGTGACAACGCCAGCATCAATAATTGCTGATGTGCATGGTCCAGTTCTTCCGGTATGTGAACACGGCTCCAATGTGCAATACAAAGTGGCACCCTCTGTTGAGGTATGTGCTTCGCGCGCGGCATTCAACGCGACAATTTCAGCGTGAGGCCCACCAGGAGGTTGGGTGGCGCCTTCAAAAACAGAACCATCGGCACACACCAACACAGCACCTACCCATGGATTGGGGCGCGCGTGTAAACGTGCTGTGCTCGCCATATGCATGGCACGGCGCATAAGCGCCTCGTGGTTCGTCATGTTGTGTCCTTGCTCCCATCCGGACTGTGACCGTCGGCCTCAGAATTTCACTGAGTCGGCCAAGTCACCGAGGTGACAAGGTTCGCGGGCTGTAACCGCCGGTTGGGACTTTCACCCGACCCTGCAAGGGGTGTTGTTGTAATGAAGAGCGGATGCCCTTCACCCCTCAGGCTACGCAGGAGGATGCTTGGCTAACAACTTGACGATATAACGCCATAAATCAAACATGTCTGCGGCCTCAGAAGAGTTCTCCATGTGCAACATGTCGGCAAAAGATGCGGCACTCACTGCCAAAGAGGCAGCTTGTGTAGCTGCTGCTCGTGCAATTGAGGGGTCGATTCCTTCCACTTTGATGAATCGATCTGTTAGCTCATCGATGACTCGTAATTGATGAAAGACACCACTGGTGGGTGCTCCCTCAAGATTGAGCCACATGGCTAAGCGAACGGCCAAGACAACATCTGGGTGGAACGGGTTCAAAGCTTGCTGGCCAGGGGGAGCTTTTCTAATTTCCAATGCAATGGACTGAAGCAAATGTTCCACCACTCGTAAGAGCAGGTCATTTTTTGAGCCAAACCAAGTGTGAACAAATCCGTGGTTGACGTCGGCAACTTGAGCGATCTCTCGCACGCCAACTTCTGAGAAGGGGCGTTCGCGAACGAGTTGGATTGCGGCTTCAATCAACCGCCTCTCTCCCTCGACACGAGAGATAGGAGAGCGCCGCTTTTTAGGTGCGCCACTTTTGCTCGTTGCCATCTCTGTAAACCTAATTCCTAGAGGTTGACTGTTCGCTCATGGGGTGAGATGAACAATCACCTCACCCCATGCAAGTTGCGTTAAGCAGTGGCTGATTGTTCTTCGCGACGACGCTTCAGCGTTGTTGGAATGATCAAACCAAAGATCACGGCCAAGGCAACAGGAATAGCGATCAGAAGTCTTCCCCAGAGAGAGCCGCTATCAATCTTTCCGTAGCGAACACCCACGCCAACAACAACATCTTGACCTTTGTTGTTGGCACCTTTGAGCACAACTCTGTGGTTACCTACTTCAATTCCTGCCGGCAAAGAGAACGATCCAACAGCTTTTCCGCTGACGTCAGTAGTGAGGACGCCTAATTGGGTCGGTGTGGAGAACATCCACACTTCAATTTCTGCATCTGGTTCAAACCCATCTGCATTGACTCCAATTTGGTTTTCCTCTGTCAGTTGAAGATTTCCGTTGTTATCGAGGTCTATGCGCGTACCGTCTGATTCAAGCCCATAAATAGATGCATTGATTCCACCGCCATCTACTACGAGTGAATTGTTTTCCCGCGAAATAGTTGCTTGAGCGGTTTCACCATCCACAGTGACGATTGCTTCACCCACAGATATCTCAGGTACGTCGGGTGCTGGGATAGTTGAAGTTGTGGTGGCAATTGGTGAAGTTGTGGCAGGTGTAGCTAGGAGACTTCGGGCATTGTTGCCTGCAAGGGTTGTTGAGGTACCGGTGTTTGACCCACTAACAATGCTTCCATTTCCACCAACAATAGTGGTGGTGGAGTTATTTGACGATGGAACAGACGTTGTAGTGCTTGGTGGCACCGTTGTAGTAGTGGTTGTGGTAGTCGATCGGTAGTCAACGTTTCCTGATTCAATCCACTCGCGGCCAGAACTATTAACTGTTGTGACATAAGCGGTCTGATTGTTCGAAGTAGGACTATTCCAATAGTTGGCCATAATCCAATCTCCCGCGCCATCCCAGTTGTTATTTGTAACGGTTGCCCAACGTTGTGTTGCTCTTCCGTTGTCCCAGTTGTCTGCCAAATACATAGCGGAGGAATTATTGGTAAATGTATTTCCGTTAATGAGTCTGTTATTGGTTCCAACATTTGTCCAAGACACAGGAGTCCAATTTGCGTGCGTGATGGCGATTTGATGGCCTGAAAAAGTGGAGTTGAGAATTTGAGATCGGTTGAGACCCCTGATTGCCGCGCCAAAGGTGTTATCTGTAAATGTACTTCCAGTTACTTTTGTGAATCGCTCTGCCAATACTCCATATGTATTGCGCAAGAAAGTGCTGTTCACAACGTATGTGCGGTTCTGGTATTCCGTCTCATCGCTTCTTGTTGAGTCCGGTGTGTTCCCATGGTCCGAACTAATTCCGATGTATCCATCTTTAAACGTGCAGTTTGTGTAGGTGGACACAGTTGTGCCGTGAAGATTAAAGACGGCAACACCAGGGTCGTTTTTAAAGGTCACGTTTGTTGCAGACACTGTTGCGTATTCATTCCACAACAATGAACCTTGGTTAGGGCCGAATCCAACTCCGGTACCTCGAGTGAGTGACATATGTGAAATGGTCAGAGACTTTCCGCTGGTTCTAATTGTGAAGGGCCGGTACAAGCTATTGCCATCAATTGTCAGGCTTGATTCTCCAGGTCCAGTGATGGTGAGGTCATCGGTGATACTTGGAAGATCCGAAGTAAGAGTGATGGTGCCGGTGACCCCGTTTGCAAAATCAATGGTGTCGGCTCCTGCACTTGAGTTTGCTTGTGTGATTGCCCAGCGCAATGTGCCAGAACTTCCGTCGTCAGAAGTATTTGTCACCGTGTAGCTCGCTGCTTCCGCTGTGGAAGAGAGCACTGCTACCGGAACCAGTGCAATTGATGCCGCAATAATGATGCGAGCAGCCCGACGAAATGAAAAAGTCATGGTGACTCCTAACAGACGATGACTGTTTCACTATAACAGTCGTGGACTGTTATAGTGAATTGAGTGCAACTCGCTCGCCTCACGCAACAGATGCATGTAGACGATTGGTTTAGAGCGACAGTAGAGCCAGCAACTAAGTTTCTCGCCGTGCGTTTTATTGTTTCGATGACTGAGGGTGCTTCTCGTGCCTAGTTTTCGACGACGTCGTAAGCCAAGTTCTGGTGAAGATGGTGCTGGCTGGATCTATGCAGATCTATTTCTCGCGCTGATGGTGGTGGGGCTTGGCTCATCGGTGATTTCCACTTCATCTCCCGGTGCCGCTGCCTCAGAACAGAACAAAACATTTCAGTTGAGCTGTGTTGAGTTTGCGGTGAAAGTGCCTGCAAATGTTCAAGAGAATGATCCACGAATTGACGCTGGCATCAATGCAGAAATTGCAAAGCGTGGCTGGACTGCCGAGAACTCAAAACCAGGACTTGTGATTCTGATGGGTGGATTTTCCAGTT
>JALRGJ010000062.1 GCA_023253435.1 Ilumatobacteraceae bacterium
CCATGTACATCCAGATCGATTACTCGCGGGCGATTCCCGAATTCCTACAGTGACGTTTGCTCCCACAGCTGAGTCAGTAGACGGCCCATCTATTCCCGCCTCAGGATGGGGAAACATCGTTCACGACATCACCTCACTTTCTCGAAGAATCAACGAGATGTTGGCAAACAAATGGACAGTGATTGTTGCAGCTAACACGCAAGAGTCTGTCCCCCGCCTCACAGAACTCATGCGCACTCACGGCATTGATTTCACTGCGTCAGACAACCCTGTCCAGATTGCATCGGCTGGCGCATGGGTAACACATGGTCCACTTTCACACGGAGTGTCACTCCCTGAAAGCAAACTTGCAATCATTACGGAGCAGGATCTGAGTGGAAGGCGTCGCACTCGTAGAGCGCGAACAACTAAGGGCCGTTCATCGGGAACTGTTTTTGAAGACCTTCAGCCCGGCGGTTATGTGGTGCATGCTCATCACGGAGTTGGACGATACGAGGGAATGGTTAAACGCTCTATTGGCGGCGTAGAACGTGACTACTTATTACTGGCATACAAAGGTGGCGACAAGCTGTATGTCCCCACGGAACAAATTGGAGTCATTCGCCAATACGTTGGTGGCGAAGCCCCCACATTGCACCGCATGGGGGGCTCCGATTTTGCACGCGCAAAGTCCCGAGTTCGATCCGCCGTACGTGAAGTCGCACAAGAACTCGTGGTTCTATATCAACGACGCGTGTCCGCGAAAGGACACGCGTTTCCTCCAGACACTCCTTGGCAATCCGAAATGGAAAATGCATTTCCATTTGTGGAAACCCCAGATCAACTAACAGCAATTGAAGCAATCAAGTCCGACATGGAGAGTGACGTACCCATGGACAGACTGCTCTGTGGAGATGTGGGGTTTGGAAAAACCGAAGTTGCTGTAAGGGCTGCGTTTAAGGCAATTCAAGATGGCTTTCAAGTAGCTGTGTTAGTCCCCACCACACTTCTTGCTACTCAACATGGGAACACTTTTGCTGAACGTTTTGCCGGCTACCCGATCAAGGTGGAGGTTCTTTCTCGTTTTCTTTCAGCTAAGGAAGCAAAGAAAGTGATTGAAGGATTAAAAACCGGAGACATCGATTGCGTCATTGGTACACATCGCTTGTTGCAAGAAGGAGTTCAATTTAAAAACCTTGGCTTGCTTGTCGTAGATGAAGAGCAACGTTTTGGAGTGCAGCATAAAGAAGCCATGAAACGCCTCAAGACCAATGTTGATGTCTTGTCAATGTCTGCCACCCCAATTCCCCGAACGTTGGAGATGAGTCTTGTTGGTATTCGCGATCTTTCTCTCTTACAGACTCCGCCAGCCGAGCGTCAGCCAATCCTTACCTATGTGGGCGAACAGAGTGAACAAGTTGCCATAGAAGCAATCAGACGAGAACTTCTCCGAGAGGGCCAAGTGTTCTGGGTGCACAACCGTGTTCAGTCAATTGAAGAACGCGCGGCAGAACTTCGGGAATGGGTTCCAGAAGCGCGAATTGCTGTAGCCCACGGCCAAATGGATGAGGCGCAACTTGAGCAAGTTGTGCTCGATTTTTGGGAGGGCGAATACGACGTATTGGTGTGCACCACCATTATCGAAAGTGGAATTGACATGCCCACGGTGAACACACTTGTTGTAGAACGCGCTGATCTTCTTGGATTGGGCCAGATGCACCAATTGCGTGGTCGAGTAGGCCGCAGTGGCCAGCGTGCATATGCATATTTGTTTCATCCTCGAGACAAAGCGCTTTCTGAAGACGCTTACGAGCGTTTGCGAACCATTGGAGAATCAACCGAATTAGGAAGTGGATTCAAAATTGCGATGCGTGATCTAGAAATCCGCGGTGCAGGAAACCTTCTTGGTGAAGCTCAAAGCGGACACATTGCGGCAGTTGGCTATGACCTCTACTGCCAAATGGTGACAGAGGTAGTTGCGGAAATGAAGGGTGAAACACCCGAGCCAGAGCAATCTGAAATCAAAATTGACCTCAATGTCGATGCGTTCCTTCCAGATGATTATGTACCCAGTGAAGAATTACGTCTAGAGGCGTACCGCAAACTTGCGACAGTTCATACAGACACCGAACTGCTTGATATCACCACAGAATGGAAGGACCGTTTTGGTCCACTGCCTGCACCTGCACAAGCGCTGATCTCGGTTGCAACACTCCGCATTGAATGCATCCGAATAGGCATCACCGAAGTACTCACAAATGGGAACTACATAAAGATTTCGCCACTGGAATTGCGCACCAGTCAAACGATGGCACTACGTCGATTAGCGCCTGGCTCCACGTACAAAGAGCAGACTCGTGCAATCACTGTGCCCGTACCGCGTGGGAAAGACCCATCTAGTTATCTGATCGACTTTCTTCGAGAACTTTTTGAGAATGATTAGTACCTTCGCCGGTCCTTTTGCCCCCTTCCCCACTAGTGTCTGTGCGTGACCAAAAGCCGTATTTCTCTCTTGTCCAGTCGCCGAATTACCTCCGCTTTGTGCATTGCCGGAGCATTAGTTCTTAGTTCTTGCAGTGGATCCAGTTCCGTAGTGACCAAAGCATCTGATGCATTCACCGTTGAAGGGAAGTCAGTAACACGAGAAGTATTTGACGGACTTGTGAGCGAGCTCGCAAAAGCCGGACAATTTAAAACAACCAACGGGAAAGTAGCTCAAGCAGATATCACACAAATGTTGAACATCATGATACGTGACACTGCATTTGCCGATTTTGCCGAGACTATTGGTGTAGAGATCACTGATGCAATACGCAAAGAAGTCGCCGCCAGCTCAGAAAAAGATGAACAATTTTCATCAATTCCAGAAAATGTTCAGAAACTCATTGTCTCGCTCAACGAACAAGCACTTGCTATGCAGTCTTTCAAGGTTCCGTCAATGGAAACACTGGAGAAGTTGTACTCCGAGGCTCCCGCTAAAACCGGAACACTATGTCTTAGCCACATTTTGGTGAAAACAAAAGCTCAAGCAGACGCTGTTCTCAAAGAGCTTGATAACGGTGCATCATTTGCCAACGTTGCAGAGGCAAAATCAATCGATCCAAGCGCCAAGGGTGCGGGCGGTGCACTAAAAAATGGCAAAGAGGCATGCAATCTGCTTGCAGATCTTCAGCAAGGTTTCGACAAAGACTTCATGGCTGGTGCCGTCTCTGCAAAAGCCGGAGTCCCCACAGGGCCTATCAAGACTCAATTTGGCTATCACATCATCTTGAGCCATGAATTCAAAGACGTGAAAGCCTCGGTGGCGTCTGTGCTGAAAGAGAACCCGGGCAATGCACTCATGACCGGGTACATCACCACAGCAAAAGTTTCTGTGAATTCCACTTATGGTAAGTGGAATGGTGCCATCTCTACCATCGAGTGATGCCTCGCATCGTTGTAGTTGGTTTAGGGCCAGGTGACCCATCGTTGGTCACCTCTCAAACTCTCACTGCAATTTCTGCTATCTCACACAGATACCTGAGAACATCGGTTCACCCATCTGCGCATCTTGTAGAGAATGCTCACACGTTTGATGACGTTTATAACTCATCTGCATCGTTCGACGAGGTCTATGGCACCATTGCGCAAGAACTGATTAATGCTGCACTGAAACACAACGAAATTCTGTATGCAGTGCCTGGTTCTCCACTCATTCTGGAACGCACTGTGTCACTACTTCGTCAACAAAGCGAGGTGGAAATTGAACTGCTCTCGGCAGTTTCGTATCTCGATGAAGTATGGCGAGTCCTCAACATAGATCCCGTTGAACATTCAGTAACACTGATCGACGGTCACCAATTTGCCGTTGCGGCTGCAGGCCGAACCGGGGCCATGTTGGTTGCTCACACACACGCAAACTGGGTGCTCTCAGAAATCAAGCTGTCCATTGATGATCCAGACCCAGAAACAGAAGTTGTGTTGCTCCATCACATCGGACTACCCGATCAACAGATCGTCAACACCACCTGGTCTGAGATGGATCGCTCGATAGAGGCAGACCATCTCACCTCTTTATTTATTCCCTCGCTCGGCACACCCGTTGCACATGAGATGGCCAAATTTCATCAACTCGCTCGCACGCTTCGTGATCAATGCCCCTGGGATATGGAACAAACCCACACGTCTCTTGTTCGATATCTCCTGGAAGAGGCATACGAAGTTGTCGATGCAATTTCTTTACTGAACCCCGATGATCCTCAAACAGACATCGACTTCATTGAAGAGCTTGGAGACCTGTTGTACCAAATTGAATTCCATGCAGCAATTGCAGAAGAGCAAGGTCGCTTCACAATCGCTGATGTTGCTAAATCAGTACACGACAAACTCGTATTAAGACATCCCCATGTGTTTGGTGATGTGGTGGTTGCAGACTCAGCAGAGGCAGAATCCAATTGGGAAGTAATTAAACAAAAAGAAAAATCTCACCGCACCGGCATATTTGATGGCGTTGTAGAAGCAGCACCCGCATTGTCTTTTGCAGCGAAAGTGCAACAGCGCGCGGCACGAGTTGGCTTCGACTGGCCGACTATTGAGGGGCCACTCAGCAAACTCTCAGAAGAAGTCAATGAAATCTCTGAGGCAGTGGCGAGTGGCGATCCAGAGGCCACACATATGGAAGTAGGTGATTTGTTTTTTGCGCTTGTCAATGTGGCTCGACATTTAAACATCGACCCAGAAACTGCGCTCAGATCTGCCATTCATAAGTTCCGCTCTCGGGTGATTGCCGTGGAGACTCTTGCCACAGAACAAGGAAAAGCAATGAAGGACATGTCTCTTCAGGAACTCGATGAGCTCTGGGAAGTGGTCAAGGCTCACCCAAATCACTAGCGTTCATGGAATGAGCGAGATTGTTGAAATCATCGGACGAGAAGTATTGGACTCCCGTGGCAACCCCACTGTTGAAGTGGAGGTCGTTCTCGACAGCGGAGCAACTGGTCGGGCCATGGTTCCTTCCGGTGCATCAACTGGTGAGCACGAAGCTGTTGAACTCCGAGACGGCGACGCTCGATACATGGGTAAAGGTGTACTGCGCGCCGTAGAGAATGTGAACTCACACATCTCTTCCGTAGTTATTGGAATGGACGCAACCAACCAACGAGCGCTCGACTCTGCGTTGCTTGATCTCGATGGCACAGAAAACAAAACTCGTCTGGGCGCAAACGCAATGTTGGGAACAAGTTTGGCTGTTGCTCAAGCAGCAGCTGCTGAACTCGAGTTGCCTCTCTATCGGGCCGTGGGTGGGCCTCATGCTCATGTTCTTCCTGTTCCCATGATGAACGTAATCAATGGTGGCGCACATGCAGACAACAATGTTGATCTTCAGGAATTTATGATCATGCCTGTTGGCGCTCCCAGTTTCCGTGAAGCACTGCGCATGGGTGCAGAGACGTATCACACTCTGAAAAAAGTTCTCCATGACCGCGGACTCTCCACTGCAGTGGGTGACGAAGGTGGATTCGCGCCAAACCTCGCTAGCAACGAAGACGCAGTGAAAATCTTGGTGGAAGCAATCGAAAAAGCTGGTTACGCACCTGGTGCCGACATTGCTATCGCCCTCGACCCAGCGATGAGCGAGTTGTACAAAGACGGTGCATATCACTTGTCGGGTGAAGGAAAAGTTTTGAGTGGTGGTCAACTTGCAGAGTGGTGGGTATCACTTGTAGACCGCTACCCCATCGTGAGCATTGAAGATGGAATGGCTGAAGACGATTGGGACGGATGGGCACAACTCACACAAGCACTCGGCTCACGAATTCAGTTAGTAGGAGATGACCTCTTTGTCACTAATGCCCGTCGTCTTGCAATGGGAATTGAGCGCAATGTGGCCAACAGTGTTCTCGTCAAGGTGAACCAAATTGGAACCTTGAGTGAAACACTCGACACCGTTGAGATGGCAACACGCCATTCATATACAAGCGTGATGAGCCATCGAAGCGGCGAAACAGAAGATGCCACCATTGCAGATCTTGCAGTGGCTACAAACTGCGGGCAGATCAAGACTGGTGCACCCGCTCGTAGCGACAGAGTGGCTAAGTACAACCAACTTCTCCGCATTGAAGAGATGCTGGGAGACTCTGCTCGCTTCAGAGGGCGAGACGCTCTCGCGCCTTTGCGCTAGTACCTTCAACGCGAACAAATGTTCGCGTGCCACGTTGAAGCATGCTCTCCACGCCACAATGGAGGCGTGGGCAAGCGGACAGCAAAAAAGACAAAGAGCGCGCAAAAGCGCGTCAAGGTCACTGTTCCCCAGCGCATCAAGACATGGGTGGCTGACGCATCATTTCTCAATAATCCGGCATTCAAACTGACGCGAAATATTGGGTTGGGCGTGCTTGCCGTGACCTTTGTCGTGGCACTGTTTGTCTTCCCCATTCGTGATTTTTTTGTCCAACGATCCGTTCTCGCCGCCAAGAACGAAGAGTATGAAACCTTGGCTGATGCAAACGAGCGCTTGATTACAGAGATCAATCGCCTCGATAC
>JALRGJ010000063.1 GCA_023253435.1 Ilumatobacteraceae bacterium
AGCAATTCCTGCTGATTCCCACTCCTCATGATGGGGAACAACCTTCTTGTCTAACCAAGCACGAAAAGTAGAACGAAAAGCTTCGTGATCTTCGTTGTAGATGGTTCGCTCAAATTTTTCCATCCACCAAAACTAGGCGAAGAGACCCCTATGCAAGAACTGCACGCGCCACCAAGTCGGTACCAAATGCGGTGAGAATCGCTAAGTACATCAGACCAGTTGCGGCCATCACGGCTGAATAGCTGCGTTCTTTCAGAGCAGCCAATGTGACTTCAATCAGAACTCCAGTAGTAATTGCACAGGCAATCCAGAACCATCCCAATGTGCCATTCCAGCCGTCGTCAATGGACCCATTGATCACACTCCACATTCCTGTTGGCAAGAACATCACCACAATCTCAATGGGAAGGATCCACCGAAGCGATACAACAAGCTCTCTCAGAACTGAACGAGGCATCCCGGGTTGTACGAGGTACCAATGCCCAAGCAACATGGCATCACTGATCGCACCCAAAAAGATCATTCCAACGAAAATTCGGAGCAAATTGACGATGCTGTCCGATGCCCCATGTGCGGCGTCGAGTGCAGCCACAAACAGTCCCACACATCCAATGAGTGGAGCGAGGAGATCCCACCGTGCATCTTTTCTTCTCAACGTTGCAAACGCAATAACTGCTACGGCAATTGCAGCAACATCTCTCACCACAACAAAATCCGTTGCGATGCCAGCGGCCGCCCCTCCAGCAGCCAACACCAAAAAGGAAAGCCGAATAAGCCATCCGTATCCGGCACTTACTTCATGCTTGCGAGTGGTGAACCACAAAAAAAGCAGACCGCCGGTGGCCCACTGAAGTAAAACTGTTGCTGCGTCGAGTCTGATCACTGTGCCGTCACTGTCTCGGTGTCTCTTCCAGACCTGAGCAAGGTACCAGGACGAGATGCGAGAGCGACATTATTTCGCACAGCTTGCACTCCATTGATAATGACATGTTCCACACCAATTGATTCTCCATACACACGTCCAGCACCGCCGGGTAGATCAAATCGCATTTCTGCTGGCCCTGGCCCCACTGTGTCTGGATTAAAAACAGTGATGTCTGCAGCCCAACCGTGTGCAATGCGACCCCGGTTTTTTAATCCGTATAAACGTGCTGGTCTCTCCGTGAGGTGGTACACAGCTTCTTCTAGTGGCATCAGTTTGTGCTCGCGAACAGCGCGGGCAAGCATTGTGGTACTGAATGCATAACTATCGATCATGTCTAGGTGAGCGCCTGCATCGCTAGCACCTACTACTGCTCTGTGGTCTCGCCACACTTGCACACGTCGCTCCCACGTTTCTCTGTCTTGACCTTTGTCTTGATTAGCAATCACTGTGTTCAAGTTGTCATCTACCACGATGTCACAGAGCAGATCCCAAGGGTCAACTTTCAGTTCTGCTGCGATGTCGCCAATGATGCGTCCTTCATACGGTTTCCATTTATCGGTGAATGTTTGGAGCAATTGATAGCCGCCCCAGTTGCTAATTGAACGGGTGGGTAGTGGCGTTTCTTGAGCAATCAGATTCATATGTTTTCTGCCCGCAGGGTCACGCAACATTGCCAATTTTTCTTCCGGTGGCAAAGCCATCAGTGAGTCCCATCCGTTGAGAATGTCCAAGATGAATCCACTGCGGAAGTTCAGACGCAGGCGAAACGTATCGGGCAATGTCAGAGCCAATACTTGTCCGCCACGCTTTTCAGCGATATGAAAACCATTTAATTGGTGCTGAACTAGTTCCCAGTTCTGTGCATACACCTGCAACAGATTCCAGTTGAGGGGACGATTTGCAGCAGCGCTCATGTCACCCATGAGTTCAAATGTCTCGTCAGAGAATTGCCCAACAGCTGGGATGAACTCCAGAGTTGTTCCTTCGTGATTTCGCACTTCTGCACACAACGCGATGAGTTCTTCTCGTGACGCGTGTCGAGACGGAACAGGTACTCCGGTGTGGTCGTTATGGCTAGTTGACCAGGTAGATGAAAAGCCCATTGCCCCTGCCTGCAAACCTTCACGCAGGAGAGACACCATCTGACCTATCTCATCTTGAGTTGCTTCCCGCTTTGTTGCATCATCATGCATGACCACTCGACGTAACGCGCTGTGGCCCACAAGAAATGCTGCGTTTGGAAGAAGAGTTCCGTCTAATGCGTCGAGATATTCAGCAGTAGTTTTCCAGTTCCATGGAACACCTTCTTGCAATGACTCCAGTGGCATGCCTTCTACGCGAGCCAACATACGCATGAGGTAATCGCCGTCTTGCTCTGTTAAGGGAGCGATTGTGAACCCACAGTTACCACCAATCACAGTGGTGACTCCGTGCATCGGAGATGGACTCAACGTGGAGTCCCAAAAAGCTTGAGCGTCGTAATGAGTGTGAAGATCTATAAAGCCCGGAGAAACAACGAGCCCTGTTGCATCAATTGTTTCTGTCGCCTCAGAAGACAGTTCCCCAATCTCAACAATGATCCCGTCTTTTATTCCGATGTCTGCACGCTTTGGAGCACTGCCAGTTCCGTCGATAACGGTGCCGCCAACAATTGCGATATCCAGTGCCATATGAACCTCCCCGTTCATCTCTCACCATAGAACGGTAGGCGAAAGGGATTACTGCTCGAGCACTACAAGCTGGTGGTTCGCATTATTTACTGCCACAGGGCCATCCGCCGTTGCAACAACGATGTCCTCTAGGCGCATTCCCCACTTACCTGGTACATAGATGCCAGGCTCCACGCTGTAAGCGTGGCCTGGGGCAATAAGAGTGGTGTTTCCAGACACCATGTATGGATCTTCGTGCTCTTCCATACCAATGCCATGGCCGGTGCGATGCACGAAATACTCCCCATATCCAGCCTTGTCGATGATTGCACGCGTCACCGCATCTACGTTTTCGCAGGTTGTTCCCACATGACCTGCGTTTACTCCTGCAGCTTGCGCCTCAAGCAAAACAGAATATGCCTGCGCAATATCTGCAGGTGGCTCACCCAGATGTACACAGCGTGTGATATCGGAGCAGTAGCCATTCATTGTTCCGCCAAAGTCACACAACACAATGTCACCGTGGCGAATCACCCTGTCACCAGGATGATGATGTGGGCTTGCTGCATTTTCTCCCGCTGCAACAATTGCAAAATTCACCTTTTGATGACCCTCGGCTATCAGACGCGCAGAAATATCCGCAGAGACTTCGGCCTCGGTACGACCAACAAGGGGTATCAGACCACCTTGAAGTTGCGCTGCAACTCTGTCTGCTGCTGCACCGGCTGCAACGAGGGCTTCGATTTCAGCAATATCTTTTCTAGAACGAAGTGCTTCCATGACCACCACTGATCGCACATAATGCGACTCTGGGCGATGTTGTAACAGATCGACTAGAAAACGAGACCACATTTGGTCACCCACAGCAATTGACTGAGCATTGCCAAGCAATGTGTGTGCAATGCGCACTGGATCTTCGGTCTCGCCCCAAGGAACTAACGTGAACACGTTTGGCATCTGTTGCACTCTGGGTGCTTCAAGTTGAGGAATGATAAGCGACGCCTTTCCATTTTTAGGAAGAACAAGCATGGTGAGTCGCTCAAGGGGCATTGCCAAGTAACCAGTGAGGTAGGGCATGTCTTGGCCAAGGGAAAGAATCAGTGCATCCACACTTGTACGAGCCATCTCTTCTTGAGCCCGTGAAATACGAGACAAGTAGACAGATTCAGGGACAAGAGATGTAGTCATCGTGCTCCAATTGTGACAGGAACGGCGTGCGCTGCGGATTCTTTGGCGTGGTAGCTCGACCTAGTCAGCGGGCTCGACTCAACATGACCAATTCCGAATGCCTCACCTACCCGTTTATATTCGGCGAACATCTCTGGCTCTACCCATCGGGAAACAGGCAGATGATGTGTTGTGGGGCGCAAATATTGACCAATTGTCACAATGTCAACTCCAACATCTGCCAAGTCGCACAACACTCCAAACACTTCCTCGTCTGTTTCACCCATACCCACTATGAGTCCAGATTTCACTGTGAGTCCTGCTGCTTTTGCGCGGGCCAGCACCGAGAGGCTGCGTGCATACCCAGCAGACGGCCGCACCGCGTATTGCAAACGGGGCACAGTTTCTGTGTTGTGATTCAACACGTCTGGTCTGGCATTCAAGATGATGTTCAGTGCATCAGATCCCCGAGCGTCAGAAATCAGTGTCTCAATTTGCACGGAGGAATCTGCGGCCCTGATTGCATTCACGCAAGCCGCTACGTGGGACATTCCTTCATCAGCGAGGTCATCTCGGGCCACCATCGTGAGTACTGCAAAACTCAAACCCATTTCTTTAACTGCATCAGCGATGCGTTGAGGCTCATTGACATCGGGAGCGTCCGGCTTACGGGTATCAACCAAACAAAAACCACAGGCTCTAGTGCACCGTTCACCAAGAACCATGAATGTTGCGGTGCCGTCGCTCCAGCATTCCGACAAATTCGGACAACCGGCTTCTTCGCACACCGTGACTAATGATTTATCGCGAAGTGTTTTCTTCAATGACAAAACTTCCTCGCCGTGAGATACGCGGGGTCTGATCCAATCTGGCTTTCTTTCAGACAACGAAATTGCGTCTTCTACACCAGCACGAGCTAGGCGACCCAACATACGCACCGGCTGACCAGCACCTTCTCCGCGAGTAAATGCAGAGAGATCCTCTGGCATTTTTTTCCATGCAACGTCTTGACGTTCAACTTTGCCATTACCCCAAGCCAAAGATGAGTGTCGAGCGACTACTTCCGCAAAGTCTTGTAGTGAGATTGTGACTCCTTCGTTGTGAAGCGAAGTCACTGGATAGTCGTCTATTCCGCAGGGAACAATGTTGCTGCTCATGTACTGCAGATCTGTTGAGACATTGACAGCGAAACCGTGCATTGTTCTTCGCCTGCTCACGCGCACGCCAATTGCACAAATTTTTCTTGGTGCGGTGTGAATATCTACCCACACACCGGGGTATCCATCGAAGCGATCAGCATTTGTTAGGCCAACTTCATGCAAGGAATCAATAATGACTTGCTCTACTTGATGCACGTATGCAGTTGAGTCTGCTGGCCCTTCGCCACCTCTCTTCGAGGGCAGTGTGAGTAGTGGGTAACCAACAAGTTGTCCTGGCCCGTGATATGTAATGTCTCCACCACGCTTTACCCGAACAAAATCTGCACCCACCGCAGCAGGATCGCACTTGAGATTCTTTTCCAGGTCTGCCGATGGACCATACGTAAAAACATGAGGATGCTCCAGTAGCAGTAATCGATTAAATCTGCCGTGCTGAAACATGGCCTCTTGTAAAGCAAGAGCCTCTGTGTAAGGAACTTTGCCCAGCCAACGAACAATCAATGGAGCGTTATTTTCGCTCATGTTGCTCTTTCCACATCTCCTCGAGGCTGTTAAACCTCAGACGACCAATCGCGTGTTTCAAGAATATTCTTGACACGCACCAAGAAGCCTGCGGCATAGGCGCCATCGAAAGCGCGGTGATCCCATGCCATTGCCAAATTGCCCACGGGGTGAATTGCAATGCTTTCACCACCACCGGGAACTTCAATCACTACTGGCTTCTTGGCAATCGCATCCGTGGAAAGAATTGCCACTTGCGGCTGATTAATAATGGGCATTGTTAAAACAGAACCAGCTGAACCGTTGTTCGTAATAGTGAATGTTCCGCCAGAAATTTCATCAGGAGTCACTTTGCGGGCTCGTGCACGAGTTGCAAGATCATTGATCTCTCTGGCTAGTGCACGCAAGCGCTTGCTTTCTGCATCTCGAACTACAGGAACCAGTAGCCCGTTGTACTCCATATCTACTGCAATACCAAGGTCTACAAATCGGTGCACAATGAGATCATTGTCTGCAACCGAAGAATTCATATGAGGGAAATCCGCAAGTGCATCAACCACTGCACGCGCGATGAAAGGTAGGTAGGTGAGACTGAAGCCCTCACTACCCTTGAATTCTTCTTTCACTCTGGTACGTGTTGTATCTACGTTGGCAAAATCCACCTCTACAACGCTGAATGCGTGTGGGCTAACAGACTTGCTGCCCAACATATGTGAGCCTGTTGCTTGACGAATTTTTGAGAGTGCAACTACTTCATCGCGTGCACCCGCAACGGCGCGAGGCACTTGAACTTGTGGAGCAGCGGCTAGAGGTGCACTGACAACAGATGCTGGCGTGCTTTGCGCTACTCGCGCACCGCCACGTTCGATCACTGCAACAACATCATCGCGAGTGATGCGTCCACCAGGACCGGTTCCTGTAATTGAAGAAACATCAAGTCCGTTTTCTGAAATCAATTTGCGTACCACTGGCGACAACACAACACCTGTCGGCACCGGTGCAGAAGTTGGTGCAGGTGCAGGAGCTGGTGCAGAAGTTGGTGCAGGTGCAGGAGCTGGTGCAGGTGCAGGTGCAGGTACAGGGGCTGGAGCGGCGGC
>JALRGJ010000064.1:0-266 GCA_023253435.1 Ilumatobacteraceae bacterium
CACGAGCTTCTGCGGAGTAGAGGCCAGCGGTGTATTGCAAGCCTGCACGCATTTCGGGAGTGAGATCATCTGCACATTGCGGCCAATGATCTTTCAAGATTTCGGCAATCTCAATCATTCCGCTAATGGACCATGCGGCACCCATTTTCGGCAATGTTGTATCTAGGTTGTCGATTCGTTTTAGGTTGGCCTGTGAAACAAGAAAATCTGCAGTCTCCAGCAACACATTCCACATAGATGGAGAGACAACTGCTCCACCCCAATTT
>JALRGJ010000064.1:276-6499 GCA_023253435.1 Ilumatobacteraceae bacterium
CAATTTTCAACAATGGCTACTCGAAGACCTGAGACATTGATGGTCCCCAGGCCTTGTTCCCACCCGGAAACTTTTTGCAGACTAAGTGGGTCATGAGGGTCGTGGCCATTGCATGTATCGAACCAGCGTGCGGTGTCACGAACGCTTCGAGAGACACAACCCACGGTGACGGTGAGGTTTCCGTATTGCGCACCAGGGCCACGGGGGATTCGTCCATAGGTTGACTTCAAACCAACAAGTCCGGTGAACCCCGCAGGAATGCGAATTGATCCGCCGCCGTCGCCAGCAGTTGCCAAAGTAAACAATCCACCTGCGACACCTGATGCGCTTCCGCCAGATGATCCACCAGGGGTGCGCGAGAGGTTCCATGGGTTCTTTGTTGCGCCATTGAGAACAGTTCTTGTGAGATTGACGCCCCCAAACTCACTTGCCGTAGTGAGTCCGAAAGCGTTTGCTCCACCCAGAGTTGTAATGCGTTCAACATGGATACTGGTTTTTGTTGCAATGCGATTCTTCAGAGGAACTGATGCTTCAGTATCTGGCCATCCAATTACTGGATCAAGTTCTTTGATACCAATGGGGACACCACCAAAGGGGAGAGAAGTGTTTGCATTCTTTGCCCGCTCGAGCGCGCCTTCTGGATCTAAAAAAGAAACTGCATTCAATGAACTTTTTTCAATGGCTGCCAATGTGGCGCGTACTTCTTCTGCTGGAGAACGTCGCCCTGCGCGGAATTCGTCTACTAAAGAACATGCATCGCCTTGCCATGGAGTATCACTCATGTACGCAACATAGCCCACAAGCGAATGGTTCAATCCGTTGGGAAATCTGGCTCAGGAGTAGGGTGGACGAGGCATGGATACACGTACCTTTCTTGGTCTCCAGCAGACTCATAACCCCTTTCGTTGGTACTTGCCTGTAGACAAAAAATTGTGCACCGGCGGCAACTTCTTGTATGGAGGAAGCGCTCTTGGTGCAGCTATCTCTGCTCTAGAAGGAGCCACGGGTCGAAATGTTGTGTGGACAACGGCCCAATATCTCAGTTATGCGCGCCCAGGCGAAGTCATGGATATTGATGTGATTGTTCCCGTGACAGGTAACGCCATTACACAAGCTCGTGTTGTAGGGCATGTAGGTGAGCGAGAGATCATCACGGTGAATGCAGCACTTGGAGACAGAGACTTTGAGTACTCCGGCCAATTTGAAAAAATGCCAGATGCGGGTGCGCCCGATGATTATCCAGATTGGAAGCATCGATTTTTGATGCCGGGCACAATTCATGAATACATGGTGGAGCGTGTGGTGAAAGGCCGATCTGAAAAAGAACTCGATGGTTCATTGGGTGATGGCCAAACAATTATGTGGGCACGTTTACCTCAGGTGCTAGACGGTGTAGATGCGGCTGCGCTTGGAGTACTAGGAGATTTTGTGCCACGTGGTGTGGGCCAGTCTCTCGGAATCAGAGGTGGAGGAAACTCGCTCGATAACACCCTGAGAGTGTTGAATCTTGTCCCAACTACTTGGGTGTTATTAGATATTCGAGTGCATGGAGTTGCGCGCGGATTTGGTCATGGTCTTGTTCACATGTTCGCCGAAGACGGAACTTTGATGGCGACGGCCAGTCAAAGTTGCATCGTCAGAATTCATAAGGAGTAATCATGAATGCATATGGAGCAATAGGGCATCACGGAATGCCCATTCGTCCAGGTATGACAGTGCCTTTGCCAGGGCATCTGAATACACACAGGGACAAACTCATTGAGTTGGCCGACATCGGCTACACCGATATTTGGTCTGCCGAGGCAGATGGAGCGGATGCTTTCACGCCCCTTGCTCTTGCATCGGCATGGGAGCCACGCTTGCGTTTAGGAACAGCAATAGTTCCTGCATACACGCGTAGTCCGGCTTGCTTTGCTCAATCTGTAGCAACCCTTGCTGATGCTGCACCAGGAAAATTTGCAATTGGAATTGGATCCTCTAGCAACGTCATTGTTCAAAAGTGGAATGGCATCCCTTTTGATGAGCCATATAAAAAGGTAAGGGACGTTGTTCGATTCCTCAATGATGCGTTGTCTGGTGAGAAGGTGACCAAGGAATACGACACTTTCAATATTGACGGATTTCGCTTAGGTATCCGACCAGAGGTGAAGCCGCAAATTCTGGTGGCGGCGCTTCGGGAAGGAATGTTGAGATTGGCTGCACGTGAAGCAGATGGTGCAATCATTAACTGGTTGAGCGCAGAAGATGTGTTGAAAGTGGCTGAAGTAGTGAACAACGCCGCTGAAGGAACTCCTAAAGAAATTGTTGCGCGTATTTTTGTATGTCCTTCAACGAATACTGAAGTGGTGCGCACAGCGGCCCGGTTTGCGATTGCCGCATATTTGAACGTTCCTGTTTATGCACAATTCCATGCATGGCTAGGAAGAAGTGATGAACTAAAGGGAATGTGGGACATGTGGAAGGCGGGCGATCGCAAAGCTGCCCTTGCTGCAATTCCCGATGAAGTTGTTGACCAACTCATCGTTCATGGATCACCGGAATACTGTCGTGACCGTATTCGTCAATATTTCGACAACGGGGTAACTACAACGTCACTTGCGATTATGCCTTTTGACCCAGAACTCAAGCACTGGGATGCAGTGAAGGCGCTATCTCCAGCTGCTCACGGCTAATCCAACATGGCAGGCGAACAAGAAGGAGTAACCCGTGATGGGTGGCGACTTTTGTTCAACACGCTCAAGGTACAACGGAACGCTCTGCTGGGAGGAGCCTGTGTAGGTCTGTTGTGGACACTAGGGAAAGTTGCGGTTCCACAACTAACAAAGTTGGCTATTGATAAAGGGATTAGCAAGAACGGTTCGTTACTTCTGTGGACGCTCTTGATTTTGCTGGCAGCAACCATTGCAGGGTTTTTTGCCGCTTGGCGACGATATATCGCCTTTCGAGAAAGTCGCCTTACTGAATCAATGTTGCGTGAGCGACTCTTTGCTCAGATTCAGGGCTTACACGTTGGCTTTCACGATAGGGCGCAAACGGGGCAATTGATGAGCAGGGCATCAAGTGATCTGCAACAAGTGCAGGGCTTTGTAGTGAACATTCCCATTTTTGTCTCACAAATCACAATGGTGATTGGCGTGGTTGTGATTTTGTTTCTCTCAGATCCTTTGCTAGCTGCAGTGAGTTTGTTTCCGCTCCCATTTATCAACGTGTCGGCGAGAACCTTCTCACATAAAATTCATCCTGCTGTCCTGGCTGTGCAACAAGAGCAGGCTCAATTAGCCAATGTTGTGGAGGAATCTGTCTCTGGTGTTCGAGTCATCAAAGGTTTTGGTGCGGAAGACGTACAACAAAGAAAGCTGGAAAAAGAAGCTGATGACATTCAGCGGGAGTCGCTGAAAGCAGCCTTCATTCGCAGCAGATTTTTGCCTGCAATTGATCTCTTACCCTCTCTTGGACTTGTCGCCGTACTTGGTATTGGAGGTCATCGAGTCATCAATGGCCAAATGAGCCTGGGTGGGCTTGTGGCATTTAATACCTACCTCACCATGTTGATCTGGCCTATGCGCAACATTGGAATGACAGTGGCGTTTGGTCAACGTGCTGCATCGGCACTATTGCGTGTGAATGAAATACTTTCTGAGGTTCCTCAGATTGCCGATCCGCATCATCCAAAAAAATTGCCCTCTGTTGCGCTAGCTCAGCCGGTTGGGGCTCTGCAGTTCAATCAGGTTCGTTTCGGTTACGACATTGGTCATACAGAGGTGCGAGTGCTTCATGGTTTGTCGTTAACTGTTCAGCCTGGAGAATCTGTCGCAATCGTGGGAGCAACCGGCTCTGGTAAATCCACGATTACCCGATTACTGCTCCGCTTCTATGACCCTCAATCTGGTTCCATCACTCTCGATGGGATAGACATCAAAGATTTGCGCTTATCCAACTTGCGACATGCGGTTGGAGTGGTATTTGAGGACACCTTGTTGTTCAATGACACAGTTTCAGCCAATATCGCTTTTGCTAAACCAGGAATTGACTTTGAGGTTGTGCAGCGAGCTGCGAAATTGGCTGGAGCGCATGATTTCATTTGTCAATTGCCCGATGGATACGACACAGTATTGGGAGAACGAGGATTTTCACTCTCTGGGGGGCAACGTCAACGCATAGCGATTGCCCGCGCAATTGTTGCAGACCCTCGAGTTTTAGTGCTTGATGATGCAACGTCTGCAGTTGACCCCACGAAAGAACATGAAATTCGTGATGCTCTCGCCACTGTCATGCGTGGCAGAACAACTTTGGTGATTGCGCACAGACCAGCCACCATTGAGCTTGCAGACCGAGTAGTTCTTCTTGATGGTGGAGTGATCGCGGCATCGGGCACTCACGAAGAATTGTTGGCATCTAATGAGGCCTATCGGACTGTTCTTGCCGCTTGGGCTACATCGCAGGTGTTGGAGTAATGCCTCCTGGTGGCGGTGGAGGTGGCAGAGGTGGGGCTGGGCTCGGCGCAATCGATGCTGACGAGAAGCTAGACAGAACTGAAACTCGAGTGGTGCTGATTCGCAGCATCAAGATGGCTGGAGAATTCAGGAGGCAGGCAGCACTAGCACTTCTTCTTGTTGTTGTCAGCACTGCGTGCACACTTGCTGGGCCAGTTCTCGTGCGTCACGGCATTGATGCGGGCATTAAAGCCAAAAATATCGCCACCCTTAACTCCACCGTGATCGCCTACATCGTTGTGGTGTTTTTGGCATATGTGGTTGGTAGGGCACAGTATGTTGCGCTCAATAAGGCGGGTGAAGGTTTTTTACGACTTATTCGAGTAAAGGTTTTTGCACAGATGCAAAAGCAATCCATGGCTTTCTACGACAGAGAAAAAGCCGGAGTATTGGTTGCTCGAATGACAGCAGACATTGAGTCGATGGCTGAACTTGTTCAGTGGGGACTCATGCAGTTTCTTTCTGCCTTTCTCCTTCTTTTTTTGGCGTTCTTTCTTCTGATGAGTCTTTCCTGGCAGCTCACACTTATTTCACTCATCGTCTTCCCCTTTTTGATTGCGGCGTCGGTGAAGTTTCAGCGCGACTCAAACAAGGCATATCTGGAAGTACGAGAAAAAGTGGGAGCAAATCTTTCTGCTTTGCAAGAGGGAATCACTGGAGTGCGAGTGATCCAGGCTTACGCCCGCGAAGATGAGCAGATTCGACGTTTTGAAGAATCAAACAGAGCGTTGTATCGCAGTCATATGCGAAGCGTAAAAGTGAGCACTTGGTATTTCGGGCTAATTGAGTTTGCGGGCATTGCTTCGTCAGCGCTCATTGTGGGCATTGGTGGATGGCTTGTTCATCGGGGTGATGTGTCGCTGGGAACCGTTGTCGCCTTTGTGCTGTTATTAGCCAGTTTGTTCGATCCGGTTCAACAACTATCTCAGTTGTACAACACACTGCAGTCTGCGGCCGCTGCATTGCACAAACTGTTTGGCATTCTCGATTCCGTTCCAGATGTAGGTGAATGTGAGGACCCGCAGGAATTGCCACCAAGTGGCGACTTAGTTGTAGACAACATCACATTTACATATGCGTCGGGCGCTCGACCTGCTCTACAAAATGTCTCTCTGACACTTCATGCAGGAACTCGACTTGCACTTGTTGGTCCTACCGGAGCTGGAAAGTCCACGCTCGCAAAGCTCATGGCGCGGCTGTATGACCCTCAAGAAGGTGCTGTGGTTTTTGGTGGAATCAACTTGCGTGACGCATCAATGGATGAGTTGCGACAACGGATTGTGGTGATTCCTCAAGAGGGGTTTTTGTTTGACGGCAGTGTGCGAGACAACTTGTTGATTGCCAAACCGGAAGCAACCAATGTGGAGTTAATGAGGGCTCTTGATTCGCTTGGACTACGGGAGCGGTTTGAGGCACTACCTGAGGGATTAGATACTCAAGTGCGGGAACGCGGTTCTCGGCTTTCTGCGGGTGAACGTCAGTTAGTTGCGCTTGCCCGAGCTGCGCTCGTTGATCCAGCGGTTTTGGTTCTTGATGAGGCCACTTCAAATTTGGACCCAGGAACTGAACTGCTGATTGAGGCCGCCCTCGACAAACTGATGACCGGCAGAAGTGTCATTGTGGTTGCGCATCGACTATCTACTGTGCAACGAGCAGATCTCATTGCAGTTGTTGCAGATGCGCACATTTCTGAGATGGGCACTCACTCAGAATTGTTAGCACTTAAAGGT